>QMXC01000061.1 GCA_003661945.1 Candidatus Bathyarchaeota archaeon
AAACGGTTAGGTCTCCCGCGTGAAGTATAAGTTCAACGTCTCGGAAAGCTTCGAAAACTTTCAGCGGAATCTTCCTCGCTCTAGCTGGAATATGCGTGTCGGAAATTAACCCTACCTTCTTCAGGGGGGTTCCTCCAATTCTTCAGCTATGCGGCTTCGAGGCGTTTCTTGCGTTTTAGCGTGTAGATTCCGCCTAAGATTACCCCTAGAAGCGAGCCTAGAACCATGAGAAACAGTTGCCTCTTCACGTCTAGAAAGGCTAGTCCGAGCAAGCCGCCGATGTTCATCCCTAAAACCGTTCCGAAGAGCAACCAGATAAACTTCTGGTTTTTCATCACTGCTGGAAGCCCGAAAATTGCGAGGCAGAAAACGGTAGCCCATAAAGCTCCGATGCTTCCGCCAACAGCCAAAGAGTCGAGGCTTAACCCTTTAATCCAAGCGGCTGCAACTGCGCCTTCAACAGCGGCGTTCACCACGCATATAAGGGCTGAAACGAACGATGGACGTTTTAACCCTAGCACTATAATCGGAATTAGGCTTCCAAGAATAGCAAGCACTACGGGAAGCAGGGGAATAACATGAATAAACAGCGGATGCATATCACTTAATATGTGAAGGGTATGCTTTTAAGCGTTCCACCAAAAATTGCTTATAGAAAAGGGGCGCTGGACAAACTTTACGAGGAGGAGAAGACTTGATTGAGTCTTACAGTTTCGGCGTGATCGTAATAGACGGAAAACGCTACACTTCCGACGTAATCGTGCTTCCAGAACGAGTTATAAGCGGCTGGTGGAGAAAGGAAGGACACAGATTAGCGGTTGAAGACTTGAAAGAAGTTTTAGAGGTAGAGCCTAAACCCGAAGTTTTGGTGGTTGGAACCGGCTACTCGGGGCTCTTGAGAGTACCTCGGGAAGTGGAGCAACACCTGAAAAGGGAAGGAATAGAGCTGGTTGCCCAGCCTACACGAGAAGCTTGTGAAACGTTCAACAGGCTTTTAAGCCAAGGAAAACGTGTAGCAGCAGCTCTTCACCTAACTTGTTGAAAGGCTAGTAAAGCTTAAGCATTGAAGAAAACAATAGAAAAGGAGAGGCTGAACACGTTGCCAGCTAAAATGCTCTACGAAGCAAAAGATGAGGTTGTTTCGCTTCTGCAGAAGCTAATTCGGTTTAACACGACGAATCCTCCGGGGAACGAGACTCAAGCAGCGGAATTTCTTAAAGAGACCCTTGAAAGCGAAGGGTTTGAATGCGAGTTTTTCGAGTCAGCTCCGGGCAGAGGAAGCGTCATCACGCGAATTAAGGGGAAAACGCGTAAGCCTAGGCTTCTGTTGCTGTCGCATCTCGATGTGGTAGCCGCCAACCCGGAAGAGTGGAGCGTAGACCCTTTTGCTGGAATAGTAAAGGACGGTTTTGTCTGGGGACGTGGAGCAATAGACATGAAATCCATGACCGCCGTCGAAGTCATGATAATGAAGCTGCTGAAAAGAAACGGCGTAAAACCCCGAGGCGACATAATCTTAGCGGCAACAGCCGACGAAGAAATGGGAGGCGAAGCAGGAGTCGGCTGGCTCGTAAAGAAGCACCCGGAGAAAATCCGAGCGGAATACGTAATCAACGAAGGCGGAGGCTTCACCATCCCCGTGAAGAACAGAAACCTTTACACGGTTCAAACCGCGGAGAAAGCCATAGTTTGGCTTAAAATCCGAGCTAAGGGAACCCCGGGACACGGCTCCATACCCGGCGCGGCTGACAACGCAGTCATGCGCATGGCAAAAATAGTTCAGCTGTTAGGCAGCTACCGCTCAAAGATAAAGCTCGTGCCCACGGTGAAGCGAAACCTGGAAGAACTCGCCAAGGGAGGAGGAATCCAGCAGCGGTTTTTTACCAAGCTTCTGGCTAATCCGATGCTGGCTGATAAGGTTCTCGACATGCTGGCGAAAAAGGAAAAGTCTCTTGCAGAGACCATAAGAGCCATGCTTAGAGCCACGATAGCGCCCACAATTATCCATGGAGGCGTAAAGGAGAATATAATTCCCTCACGGTGCGAAGCGGTTTTCGACTGCCGAATCCTTCCGGGACAAACCAAAGACATGCTGCTAAATGAGATAAAAGCCGTGTTGAAAAAGAACGGGGTTGAACTCGACAAGCTTGAGTTCGAGATTCTCCAGGAAAACACGCCTTCGGAGTCGCCTGTGGAAACCCCGCTCTACACGGCTATAGAGAAAACTTTGAGAGAGTTTGACCCTAACTGCGGGGTAACGCCGTTCATGATGACTGGAGGAACCGACTCCCGTTTCCTACGGGAAATAGGGTGCGTATGCTACGGATTCATGCCTACGAAGCCAGACTTGCCCTTCAACGAATTTTTGAAGATGGCGCATGGAATAGACGAACGCATATCCATCCAAAACCTCGTGTTCAGCCTAAGCGTGCTCTACAGGCTCGTGGAGAACTTCATGACTTGAAACTCGAAAAACGCCTAAAACTCCACATGAAAAACGCGGAAAAAGTTTTCGCCGAAGCCTCAAATTTTCTAGTTCGATGTCAAATAATCGAACCCTACGTCGAGAAAGGCACGCTCTACGGATGCGTCTGCCCATGGGAAATCGTCCAGTCAGCAGAAGAAAACGCTTTACCCATACTGGAGGATTTCCACGACACCCTAGAAGCCATATGGGTTTGGACACACTACGCGAAAATATCTGGAAGAGAAGAGTATAAACCACATATAGAATGGGCTTGGAACTACACGGCGAAAAACTGGAAACGCTTCATAAGCCAAAAACCATTACACGCAGACAAGTGCCTATACGACTGCGCCCACCTGCTCAACGCCGGAACCTTCTACGAAAAAGTCTTCCATGACGAGAAAATGAGACAGCTCATAGAGACCGCTGGAAACCACATTGCAGATCACCTTTCAAGATTCCCGTCGCCTGAACCCAGAGAATACTCTGACCCGTTCTGGATGACCACATGCCTAGCCTACGCAGCAAAACATGTTAAAAAACCGAAATGGCGGGAAACAGCCAAAAAATACCTCAAAAACCAAATTTTGGGAAAAGAGAAGCCTTTTTCCAGCATAGAATCGGAGCCGAGGCACAGAGGACCCGGAGGACACGACTTCTTTTCGAAAAACGCTAACAAAGCCCTAGCACTCATGGAAAGTTTCCCTTCAGAACTCCGTGTGAAGCAGATGCTCGTGGAAAACTTTTTGCCAACTACGCCTAAAGGCTTCATAACCCGCCACGCAGATGAAAACGCTTTTAACGCCCACGTAGCTACAGCCTTAGGGAAAGCCTACAAACTCACGGGGGAAGCGAAGTTTTTGGAAAGGTATTTCGCTGTTTTAGATGAGCTTGATGGAAGAATGCGGGGTGGAGGGATTAAGCGTAGCCCAGAGTTTCCGCTTCGGGAATCATGGGCGACGTATTTCTACGTTAATGCTTACGCTTCGGTTCTATAGGGTTTTCTCAAGAGAAGCAAGCTCAAGCCGGCTATGGCGATTATGGTTGTGGTTATGCTGTAGGTGGCTGCTGCCATTATACCCACGGTGTCCCATAACGCGCCGACCACGATGTTGGCTACTAGGAAACATGAGCCGGCCGTGAGGTAGTATAAGCCGTAGGCTGTACCCCGAAGTTCTTTAGGCGCGTATTTCGGAATCAACGCCCTTTGAACCGTTTCTACGATGCCCATGTAGACTCCGTACACAACTGCGACCAAGAAGGCACACCACTGCGAATTAGAAGCCCATAATAGGAAAGCTGAAACAGCGAACACGGCGTAGCCGACGATCAACACCTTTTCTTTCCCTATCTTGTCAGAAAGCACGCCGGAAGGAATAGCAACAGCCGTGTGAGAAACGTTAATTACCGCATAAACAATCGGGATAAGCGCTACGTGAACGTTTAGTTCTTCGGCTTTTGCGAGAACAAAAGAGAAGTTGAAAGCGCCTAAGGAGAACACGGCAACGGCTAGTAAGAGCCATGGAAAATTGCCGCTGAAAACTCTTCGAACATCGCCTAACAGCCGAGCTTTTCGAGACGCGCCTTCCCTTTCCTTAACTAGAAAAACAAGAATAGCGAGGGCGATAGAGCCCGGGATAAATGATACCCAGAAAACGTCGCGTGCCGTAAAAGCGAAGAACAACATCAGAGCAGAAGCAATCAGTGGTCCGATTATGGCGCCAAGCTGGTCTAGGGTTCGGTGAAGACCGAAAGCGACGCCCATACGTTTCTCTGCTACTGACTCGCTTAGCAAGGCGTCTCTAGGCGAAGTTCGCACTCCTTTTCCAACACGGTCGCTTATCCTTATAGCTAGGACTTCAATCCACGTGTGCGCCACGGCGAAAAGAGGCTTAACAGCCGTGGAGAGGGCATAACCGATAAAAACGAGAGGTTTTCTACGTCTGAAACGGTCGGATATTACTCCGGAGACCATGCGTAGAACATAGCTTAAGGATTCAGCTAAACCCTCTACTACGCCTAAAACGGCTCTAGAAGCACCTATTTCGACGAGGAGAAACGCTGGTAGAAGGCTGAAAACCATTTCGCTTGAAACGTCGGTGAAGAAGCTTACAAATCCTAGGGCGAAAACGTTTCTCATGCTGCTTTTCGAAGCTTCCGCGTTTTTCTCTCGAGCCGCCAAGACTATCCCTTGGCAACACGATATTTGGTTAAACGTTTATTACGTTTATGCTTCCGTTTCTAGCTATTTTCAGCTGCCGAGTTCCACGGAAAACTATCACGTCAGCCTTCTCGACGTGTATGAAATCGCCTACTGAAACCTCGTTTATCTGACGGTTCCAGAGAGGCAACTGTATGTTTCCAGTTTCATCCGCAACCAAGGCGTTAGCGATGGTTGCGTAAAAACCGAAACGAGTAGCAACCATTCTCGGAGGAGAAATTTCCAAAACTTTGGCGCGGATGTTTACCCGTTTCATTCCCACATGCAAATCTTTTATCTGCATTTCGCCGTGTCGGTCTCTTATCTCCTCGGCGCGTTGACGCTTCTTTTTGGCAAACTTCGCTCTCGCCGTGAACCTTTGAAGAGGATTCGCTTCTAAAAGAGATTTAACAGACAAACGGAACTGGGTAACCACCTTGCTCTCCGTAGTTATAAGGAAAATAGCGTAATGCTTGGTAGCTTTCCTACACTCAAACGTTAGATGCTTATAGGTTGACTCTCCGCCGCGCCAGGCTTCCACTATCTTGTCGAAGAAAACATTGGGTTCGACGCCATACTTCAAGGAAATTTCCGTGAGATACTCCAAAGTTCGATATTCAAGCCTAGGTGAACGCTTGTATGAACGCCGTTTAACACGGCTCGTCAAGGTTCGAACTCGCATACTCAATTCTCCATCAAACAATGCTTAATCAGCAATTTTCCCTGTTGAATTCAAAATTGGGATGGTTGAGACGCCGTTTAAGCGTCTCTGAATGAAACGGTTTTGGACGGTTTACACTATCTCCGCGGTTGCAAATCTTCGTCCAACACGTGTAATCTTAAACTTCACGTGATCGCCCGGTTTCGCTCCGGAAACGAAGATGACGAATCCTTGTATCTTTGCTACGCCTGCGTCGCCTCGGTGGCTCATTTCGATGATGTCAGCTTCGTATTCTTTTCCGACTTCAACGGGCGCTTTAGGGCGGAAACTGTATGATCGGAAACCTGATTTACCGCCGCGATTTCCACTATAGCTCAATCTCTCTTCACCTCCACACTGTAAGCCAGAACCAGACTAGAGAAAGGCAGAACCAAAGGTTCCTTTCCCGGCTCTAGAACTTTGTTCTAGCCTTGCCTCTCTATGGTGAAGGGGGTTATTAAACCATTCCGTTTGAAACCGGGATTAACAACGTTCAAATAGTAGGTTTCACATCTACAAGGGTACAGAAGGAAACTATAATGAGCGAGAAAGAAGCGAACACCGTGTTTATAGGAAGAAAACCGACGATGAGCTATGTGATGGCTGTAATAACAAACTTTAACAGCGGCGACACAAAGGAAGTCGTTCTGAAGGCACGGGGAAGAGCTATAACAACCGCGGTAAACGTTGCCCAAGTGATAACCAGAAGATTCATGAAAGACCTAAAAGTTTCAAAAATAGGCATAGGAACAGAAGAGGTTACACCTCGAGAAGGCGGCGACCCGCGAAAAGTCTCAACCATGGAAATAGTGCTAACCAAGCCTTAACAAACTAGATTCGAAGAAGCCATCACATACCCACCTATTTTAGACCTCTCGCCTCCAGAAAAGATAGAACTTTTTCTGTAAAAGGATGTTTAGCACACGAAGCGCATGAGCAAGCTTCGCCACGTCAGCCTTTTCCAAGGCCCTGCAGAATTCTTCGGTGGCCACGTAAGGTTTGCCGACGAGTGCCCGCCGGAAACGTTGATTCTTTATTCGCGCCAGAGCTTGAAACAGAATCTTCTTTTCGCCTCTTCTTAATGCCCGCAGCCTTTTGCGGGTATATTTTTCTGAAGCCGTAAACAAGGTCTCGACGCCTAACGTGCGAAGAGTTTCCGCAGCTGAAAGGCAAGAGGCGTCTGCTTTTTGCGTGGCTATGTGCCGCATTCCGGCTTTTTCGAAGAAGGGATTGTAACGCGCCATTACAGCGACTGTTTCAACGTAAGGTGTCCCAGCCTTTGTTAGAGTTTCCTTCACAAGTTTTACGCCGAGCCCTATTCCGCGGTATTTCGGATGTAAAATCACTCGGCTTATAGTGGAAAGGTTCGCGTTTATCCATTCTAGGGAATTATTGAAGGGTATTCCATAAAGCTGGAAGGCGGTTTTTCTTCCGAAACATGCTAACGGTGGATAGCTGTAAACGATTACTCCGCAGAGCTTCTTCTTGTCTTTCCGCGTCGTCTTAAAAATTTTCCTCGGCGGCGGCAACCTACTGCTTCGGTAATGGAAGCTGCTTAACGCTTTATAATCCTCTATTGTGCCTTCTTCTATGACTGTTTTGCGGGTTAGAGAGCAAAATTGGGCTGGTTTGTTTCGATTTCTGACAAG
>QMXC01000062.1 GCA_003661945.1 Candidatus Bathyarchaeota archaeon
AATTCCATCAGGCTTTTAGGACGTTGCTTAGAAATGTCTATGCCCACTTCCGCCATTCAATGCAGTGTTTTTCTCTTCCATTGGATGTGAAGCGCTGCCCACTGTTCGTAGAGGTTAACTGCGTCCAATTCAGCTGTCATCCCAGCTCTTAAAAGTTCCATGTTGATTTTTCCTTACCCAGATCTTCTAGTTTTACAGGAATGCTGTTAGGGCAGCTTTTCTTCTAATGATTGTTGATTGTGGAGTAAACCTCTTTAGCTAGATGATGTAGATATGTGGTTATGAAAGCCTTTGTTTCGGTTGATCTAGAAGGAATGCCCTACATCGTTATTCCCGGGCATCTTGGTTTGAAAGGTTCTCTTTATGCTGAGGCTCGGAAGATCGCTACTAAGGTTACGTTGATGGTGGCGGATGAGCTACATAAGAACGGTTTTGAAAGGGTGGTTGTGGCTGATAGTCATGGTCCTATGGTTAACATTCAAGTCGATGATTTGCCTGAGTATGTCGAGATTGTGAGAGGTTTTCCACGTCCCTTGTGTATGGTTTCTGGCGCTCGTGGCTGTGATGTGGCTTTGTTTCTCGGTTATCATGCGAAGTTTGGAACGGCGAAATCGACTTTTGACCATACTTTTAGCGGTCGAAGCATCTATAGGGTTGAGGTTAATGGAACGGTTGTAAGCGAATTTCTTTTGAATGCTTACGTTTTAGGGGAGCTTTCCATTCCCGTCGTGTTGGTTGCCGGGGATGCTCAGCTTCTAAAGGATGATGTTAAACCCTTTGCACCGTGGGCTGAAACAGTAGCTCTCAAAGAATCTTTAAGCAGAGTTTCAGCTAAAAGCCCCAGCCTCGTAAAAATTGAAAAGGAGTTGAGAGCCGCTGTCAGAAAGGCAGTAGCCAAAAACAAACGCGGCGGTGCTGAACCAAAACCATTGGTTGCCCGAAAACCGGTTAAAATAAAGGTAGTTTTCCAGGCAAGCCAGTTCGCAGATGTCGCCGAGCTGTTGCCCACGGTCAAACGGGTTAACGGTTTAGAGGTAGAATATGTTTCGCGTAATATGACTGATGCATACAAGACTTTTGAGCTTTTAACGCTCGCAGCGGCTGGTGTAACCTCGATACTGGAACGCTTAACATAGTGGTTCAGCAAAAACTTAACGAGGAGGCTTCTCTAAGCTTTGAGGAGAAGCATGTTTCAGTTGCTTTATGGCTTTTTCGATACTTGTCACCGCTGTGTTGAGCGTTTCTGTTAGTTTACCTAATTCTTGTTTCAGTTTTTCTAATGCTTCTATCCTCTCTTTTTTGGTGGCGTTTTCGTCGAGGAGCAGCAGTCTTATTGTTTGTGCTAATGCTCCGGGCGTTTCTTCTATTTCTCTGATAAATCCCATCTGTTTTAGTTCTTTTAGTAGCATGGCTTTGGCTGCTAATATGATGGTAAAGTGTCTCTCAACGGTTTTCTGGAATACTTCTTTTCCTTTTCGGGTGATTTCGTAGACCTTGATTCTCCTCTTTCCCTGAGTTTTCCATGTTCCTTTTATGAGCTTGTTTTCCTCGAGCTTTTTCAATGCGGGATACAGTGCTCCGGCTTTCGGCGTTAACAGCCCTAGGGTTAATTCTTCGATGTATTTCATTAGCTCGTAGCCGTGTGCTGGCCCTTTTGTTAAAGCGAATAGCACGGCTAGTTTCAAGTAGCCTTTTCTCAGCTGGTTTCTCCAGAGAGCTATTATCTCGTCGGTTTTTCGAGCTTTCATGAGTTTTCACTTCTAGAGGAAAGTATATATAGGTTTCTTATATATCAGTTTCTCACATAACCATCGAAGGAGCTAGCTAGGAATGCCCCATACTTCCATAGTAGCGTTCAAAATGGCTTACCGAAACATCACGAGACGGAAGTTCCGGTCGGCTTTAACCATACTCGGCGTTGTAATAGGCATAGCAACTATAGTCTCTCTCATGACCGTTGGATACGGAATGCGCACTCAAGTGAAGACGACGCTTAATGAAATGTTGGGCGCCGGAATCATACTTAGCAGCAGAAGCGGCGCTGTAGATGTTCCCGAACACGTGAAGGACATGGTGTTGAATGTTTCCGGAGTTAAAGAAGCCGTGCCCGTGATAACCACTTTGGTGAACGTGGGCGAACAGCCCGTTTTCACCGTTGGAATAAACCCGGAAGACGCTACTAGGCTCTATCACGTTTCTCTCGAGGATGGGAGACTGCTGAAACCCGACGAGGACGACGGCGTGATTTTCGGAGCATCCACCGCCGCAACTTTAGGAATTAAAATAAACGACACCGTTACCTTAAACGTTCAAGGCGGGGGCGTAGGCAAAAAATTTCACGTGGTAGGTTTCCTACGAGCCATAGGCGCCGGAGAACTTAACATCGGATGTTTTATAACGTTGAAGGCTGCTCAGCAGCTTCTGAACCGTGAAGGCTACGTGTCGAACTTGCTGATCGTGCTGGATGATCCGAGTAAGGGCGAATATGTGGAGCAGACGCTTCGAGATATGTTTGAAGACGCCAGTGTTGTTCGAGAGGAAGAGCTTATGCGCCATATAGATAGAATCATGAACGTTATTAACGGCGTGCTTATCGCTTTGGGATCTATTAGCCTAGCAGTCGGCGCTTTGGGGATTCTGAACACGGTTATGATGTCGGTGCATGAAAGGCGGAGAGAAATAGGTATGTTGAAGGCCGTAGGGGCGGAAAGGTGGCACGTGCTTTTCCTCTTTCTTTCCGAAGCCTTGATAATCAGCATCATAGGCGGTTTGATAGGCTGCGGCTTAGGCTTGGCAGGCGTATATCTAATTCAGTGGCTTGTCTCCATGATTGGGCTAAATCTCACCGTGCCCTTGCTGATAGCGCCTGACATTCTCGTCGGCGCTTTCGCAGTGGCCATAATCATCGGGATAATCGCCGGAATTTATCCATCTTGGAAAGCCTCGAATGTTCCGCCGGTGGAGGCGCTTAGATATGAATAGCATAGTTGAGCTTCATAAAGTGGTGAAAATCTACGAGTTAGGCGAAGGAATAGAGGTTCAGGCGCTTCGTGGAATAAACCTAAAGGTTGAACGAGGCGAATTTGTTTCGATTCAAGGTCCATCTGGTTCGGGTAAAACCACGCTTCTAAACATGGTCGGCGGTCTCGACAAGCCTACGAGCGGAAAGGTGGTCATCGACGGAACCGACATAACGCCTCTAGGTGAAAAGGAGCTGGCACGTTTTAGACGGGAAAAAATCGGCTTCATCTTCCAGTTCTTCAACCTAGTCCCGCTTTTAACAGCTCTGGAAAACGTTGAACTTCCCATGCTGTTCTCAGGAAAACTTTCAGACAGGGAAATCCGCGAACGAGCCATAGATTTACTCAAGCTCGTGGGATTAGAGAAACGGATGCATCACAAACCCACGCAGCTAAGCGGGGGCGAACAGCAGCGAGTAGCCATAGCTAGGGCTCTCGCAAACGAGCCGGCAATAATTCTCGGAGACGAACCGACCGGAAACATCGACCGAGCGACGGGACGCCGGATAATTAGGCTTATCCAGAACCTAAACGAGACCCTAGACCAGACTTTCGTAATTGTTACGCATGACCCGGCGGTGGCAGAAGCGTCGAAAAGGAGGCTTTTCATGGTCGACGGAAGACTTGAATCTCAACCTCCAAAGGAGGTTTCAACCGTTTCGCCCGACGCCTTAAAGGCAGAGCGTCGTCAACTTTTGCTAGCAGAGCTTCTCTGGCTCAAAACTTCGCTCAAGGCTCTCGAGGAGCGAAGAGAAGAGCTTCACCCCGAAGCCTATCGTCGAGCCTTCCTCAGCTACAAAACACGGCTTAAAAAGATAAAGAAGCTAGCCTACCGCTACGCCTCGAAAAGGAGGGAACACCGATGAAGCTGAAAACTTCGGCTTACCTCGCCATATTCCTCGCTTTTACGATAACCTTCGCAGCGTTCGCTCCCGTTTCTTCAAACGCTTACCAAGCCGCTCAAGAATCCAGCGAGCTTCTACACGTCGTCTGTAGGAAAACCGAGTCTCTAGAGGTCTCCTACGCGCCTACTGGGAAGCTTTTGGAGAAATCGGTCTACGTCCGCTTCGAAATCTACAACAACCACTCTTCACCAGCTCATGTCAGAATAGTCGACCGAGTAGCGTGTATAAATTCTTCTACCTTAACGTTTCTCTACGGAACTCCTCAGCCCGCAACGGTTGAAACCTTCGGAAACCTAACTCGCATAGTATGGGAAAACGTCACAATCGACGCTCGGAAGACTATACGATATTATTACACGGCTGAAAGCCTGAAAAAGGCTCCTCTCGCCGTAAACATGAGCCTACGTGTCCATGGTGAACCCGCACGGATAACCGAAGCTGAAGGCATATACTTCACAAACGCAAACATTTCAGACACCGTTTCCCTCCAGCTTCGCATAAACAATACGCTTCAACCACTCTACGTAGCCAACAACAGAACAGCCATCCAGCCATTACTATGCACCGTTTCACTCGCGCTTTCCAACGACTACTTCTCCGGAATCAAAACTTGTCCAAAAGCAAACACGACGTCAACCATGGCTGACAAAACGGTCATCACATGGATAACCTTCCTCGGCAACGTTTCCAAAACGCTCGAAGCTTCAGCCGACATAATAGACGTCGGCTCCTGGGGCGAAGTAACCCTCGACCCCATAGTGATTCAAGCCTCATCCTCATCGGAAATGCTGGAAACCTACTTCACAAACGCTGTTAACAATCTTGACTTCTCCATAGAGCTCATGGAAAGCTTCGCAACGAGCTCAGAAGAGCTCTGCAACCAAACCAGCCAGATGGGCAGAGCACTTGAAGGAATAGCAAACGCAACAGAAGAAATGAGTGAAAACACAACACTGCTCGTCGACTCCCTCATGTTAGTAGCTTCATCAATCGAAATGGCAGACAACATGCTCAACACATCCCAAACATGTCTCCTACTCGCAAACTCCAGCCTTGCGCAGTTCATGAGCGATTCGGAAACTATGGCTTTTCTTGCTTCTCACCCGGAACTCGCGGTTTACCTATATCACGCTGTTGGAAACCTAACCTTAGCTTACACCTATATCGACTGGGTGCGAAACGGATATGAATACGGCGGTGAAACGATTCCGGGGCTAAGCGAAATCGCTGACACGCTTTACGGGATAGCTGAGGCTGTCAACCTAACCGGAACAGTTACGCAAAACCTAACCGGCCAGCTAAACGGCTTGGCACAAGCGCTCTACTTGATTTCTGACAGCGCAAACCAAACAAAAATGGAGCTGGCACCCACATTAAACCAGCTTAAAACAGAAAAGGCAAGCCTCGAAGACGTTTTATTAACGTTTAACTCCAAAACAGTAGTTCCCTTCAACCTCGAAATTCAACCACAAAGCGCAGAACCACAGCCATTAGAAATACTGGAAGAAAACATAGCCATCGAACAGCTGGACGCCAACCTATGGGCAGTCACCGCCGTAAACGCGTCAAACCTAGCAGACCACAGCCAAATAGCCTACTGCTTAAGCATCCAGATAAAAAACGGAACAGCTAATCTTGAACCCAAAGCCGAAGTCTACGTAAATGGAGAATGGCAACCCGCTGAAAAAACCTTGCTAGGACTTCAATATGATAGGCATGGCGGAATTCTCTATCTTTCACCTTGGAAAAAACTGAATGCCTCTTCATCGGCTAACCTACTCGTGGACTGGGCTGGACGCCCCGTTCGTTTGACGGTGACATCTCAAGCCAAACCAGATGTAGAAATAAAAGAAGTGGACTACGCCGAGTTATATGAAAACGTGGAAATCACCGCCACTGAAGGACAAACCGAATGCTCAATAATCCAACCCCACATAGTAATCAAAAACGTAACCGCTCCAAAACCCCCGCCGCCACCTCCGCAACCCGAAAAAACCTTGATGGAAATACTAATGGAATACATGCAAAAACCAGAAGTTTGGCTACTCCTACTCCTCGCAGTTGTCTTAGCCGCCGTGCTCTTCAAAGCCGCGAAAAAAGCAAAAAAGAAACGCCAAGCAAAACTTTGGCGTGAAAAAACCGGTGAAACAGAAAAGGCTGACGTAGAAGAGCTTTTAAAGGAAATAGAGGCGATAGAAAGGGCGTTGAGCAGCTAGGTTCTGGAAAGTTTCACCGTAGATGTAACTATTTTATAGTTGTTTATTCTAGAATTTAAGTATAATTTATATTTCACGGAATCCGTTTCACTGTTGAGGAGAAAGGAATGGAAAGGGCGGAAATTCTTGCTTCGGTTGAATCTATTTTCAGACGCGCCGGATTCAATGTATCCGCTCTGTGCTGTTCCCGTCCTAGCTGTTTCGACTATGTAGCCTCGAAAGGGTCGAGAAAGCTTTTCGTAAAGACGTACACCAATATCTGTGGAATCTCGGAGAAGGATGCTTTCGAGATCAAGAAGCTCTCCAGACATTTTTCGGCTGTCCCTCTCTTTGTTGGGGAGAGGGTTCGGGAAAAGCTTTTGGAAGACGACACTGTTTACTCCCGCTACGGCGTTTATGCGGTTACGTTGAAAACCTTGGAGGACATTGTTCAAAAGGGTGTTTATCCCCTTATTGAGGCTGGTCCCGGAGGCTATTACGTTCGTTTAGACGGTGAAGCCATTCGGAAACGTAGGCAGGAGATGGGTTTATCCGTTGGTAAACTGGCTGAGATGATAGGGGTTTCGAGGAGAACCCTCTACGGATACGAAAACGGCATGGCTAAGGCTTCTGTCTCCGTAGCCTACAACCTTGCGTGGATTTTAGGCGTACCCGTGGTTAAACCCATAAACATTTTCGAAGAAAAACGAGGGCAGCGGAAAAGAATAAGCTTTCTTACCTCGGCAAGGGAAGCAATAATCAAAAACCCTCTGCTTAGGGCTCTAGTCCAAAAGTTTACCCAGCACAACTTCAAGATTCTACATGTTAGAAAGGCGCCCTTCGACTTCGTAGCCGAGCTCTCGAAAGAGAGGCTCACAGTTCTAGGAGGAATC
>QMXC01000063.1 GCA_003661945.1 Candidatus Bathyarchaeota archaeon
AATAGAAGCTAAAATTCGGCTCCAAAGCGGCATTTGCCCCAGCGGTATGAAGACTCCGCTTATGAAGAGCAACGGGAATTTTACGAGCGACGAAACCATCATCACGGTTGCAGGAATATCCGATGGCGGATAAGCGGACATTAAGATGCCGAGTGAAGAGAAACAGAAGGAGGCTAGGGCTATTGACAGGCAAAGGGTGAGCCAGCAATGGACGGTTGCGCCGAAAACCACGCCGATAATTAGCGGAACAAGGGATATTATGAGTCCGTAGAGGAAGGAAGCCAGCACGTCGCCTAGAAATATCGCCCAAACCGAAATTGGGGTTGACAAAATCCTTTCCAAAGTTCTAGAACGGGTTTCCCACGGAACAATTCCCGGACCGATGGATGTTGAGGAAAAGAAAACAGCCATGCCGATTAATCCGGGGAAAAGCTCCTCCACGGTGAGGTTTCGCCCTATAAAGAAGGCTAGAAAGAGAAAAGCTGGGGTAATCAGTCCGAAGATTAGCACTGGTCCTTTATTGTAGTATATGCGCAGGTCTTTTTTCGTGATGGCAAACGCCCTTTTCAGCTGTTCCATGGAGAAAGTTTCAAACAATGCTAGTCTGCCCCCACGTGTTTTTTCTTTATAAGCTCGATGAACACGTCTTCCAGCGACGGAGTAAGCGTGTTCAAGCTCACTATTTTGAGGTTGTTTTCCCGAGCGTAATTCACCAGAACACATATTGTTTCATCTATTTTGTTCGTGTGCAATTTTATCTTGTCTCCGAGTTTTTCCACTCTGGAAGCGTCTGTAACTTTCCGTATTGCTTCCACGTCCACGGGTTTGTTGAAGCTTATTTCTATCGATTTCAGCCCTTTGCTTTTCATTTTGAGGTTTTCAGGAGTATCTATGGCAGCGATTTTCCCGTGGTTTATTATGGCTATTCGGTCGCAGAGCTTGTTTGCTTCTTCCATATTGTGGGTTGAGAGGAAAACGGTTGTGCCTTGTTTGCTGAGCTGTCTAACGTAGCTTCGTAGGAACCTCGCGCTTTCAACGTCCAGCCCCGTGGTCGGCTCGTCTAAGAAGAGTATCTGCGGGTTACTTATCAAAGCCATGCAGAGGATGAGCTTCTGTTTCATTCCTTTGGAAAATCCCCTCACGAGGCTGTTTCTCCGTTGGTATAGTCCCAAATCTTTTAGGAGCCGTTCGGCTCGCGCATGTCTTTCTCTTTTTGGTATGCCGTAAAGCTCGGCTGTTAGCATGAGGTTTTGCCATGCTGTTAGGTCAATGTATGCGTTAGCGGTTTCAGGCACGACACCTATGAACTGTTTGGCTTTCAAAGGGTTTCTGAGAATGTCGTATCCAAGAATTATTGCCTCTCCACTGTCGGGCTTGATTATTCCCGTTAATATTCGAATGGTTGTTGTTTTTCCAGCGCCGTTTGGACCTAGAAAGCCGAATATTTCGCCTTTTCTAACCTCGAAATCTATGTGGTCAACTGCTGTGATTTCGCCGAACCTTTTGGTTAAGCCCGCAACTTCTATGATATTACGCAACTGTTTTCCTCCATGTCAAATACAGCTTCTTTGAGCTAGTGGTTGATTATGTTTTTGGTCCACGCTTTGTCCATTCCGGTGCCTTTGCGTTCGGAATTTGGTCTGCCCTTGGAATGTATGGTTTTATGTCGATTATAGGTGAGTCTTTCCAAGCGTCTAAACCTTTGACTTTTAAGAAGTTATCTTTAACTTCGATGAGTTCGACAACACAGAGCCCGATGGGGTTAGGGCGGCTTGGGCTTCTGCAGGCGAAGACGCCTACCTCGACGGCGCCGGGATGTCGGGGCGGAACTACAAGCAAGGTTTCTCTGTGTTTCTCGTTGTCTCTTTGATGAAACCAGTAAAGAACTATTAGGTGAGAAAAATCCGTTATTCCCTCGAGCCCGGCACTAAACTCGGGGAAAACCTCTATCTCCGAAACTTCCCCCGCAACTCGAACCTTCCCGATGAAAAGCACTTCTCCTCTTCCTTTCACATGTTTCACCCTTTATCCGGTTTCACATTGAAACTGAAACTTAAAGCCTCCACGGGACACTCCTCCACGCATCGCCCACACAATATGCAGTTGGTGGAACTTCCAATAGCCTCCACGTTGTCGATGCCCATCGGGCACACTTCGAGGCAAACCAAGCATCTTTCGCATTTCTCTGCTTCATACCGTATCGTAAAAAGGTTGAACTTGTTGAAAACGCTGTAAAAAGCGCCGAGCGGGCAGAGGTAGCGGCACCAGAACCGGCTGACAACCAACGCCAAGACAACGACGAGTAGAAGCGTCATCATGTGAACACGAAAGTATGTGCCTAGGACGGGGTTAGGCGTTAAAACCGTGTAAGGTATGGAGGCGAAAAGCGAGCCGGAGGGACAGAACTTGCAGAAAACCGTGTCCACCATGACCCATGACAGTGTTAAGGTTAGAAAGAGCACGACGTATTTTGTGAACCAGAAACGTCCGCCGCGAAGCCTAGCCCTAGCCTTCCCTCTGCCCAGCAAGTCGTGCAAAGCGCCGAAAGGACAAGCCCACCCGCAAAAAGCCCTTCCAAACAACATTGCGTAGATGCCGAGCCAACCCACAATGTAAAACGGAAACTGCCCATACGTAATAAAATGTTGTATTCCCCCTATCGGGCAACCGAAAAAAGCGAAGGGACAGCCGTGACAGTAGAGAAAGGGACAGACAAAACCCGTCTTCAACATTCGAGTAAATCCGAGGTTAGATACTACAAAAGCAGAAGCCTGTGCAAGTTTCCTCTTGTCCCCAAGCCTCAAAGCGTCTCCTCCTATTTTCGAAGTTTAGTCTAGCCCTATACACGAACGGCATACTATCCTAACGAAACTTTCAACTATCCTATACTCATTCCAGCTTTGCAGCGTCAAAGATACAAAAAAGGCGAGAACCATCAGTTTCAGCAACAGTTTCCTCTTCAACATTTTCATTAGGTTAACCACTCAGCAAAGGTTCAATGACATCGTATAGTTTTTCAGCGTAAACGAGACCCTCTTGTCTGAAACGAACAAAGCCTTCATCATCTATAACAACTATCGTTGGCGTATATTGAATCGCATATTTGATGCCAACGTTATCCGTGTCTTGCGCTATTCTCCACGTAATTTCGTGGTCAGTCCGGTAATCTTTAAGAAGCTGCACGGTATCTTGGGGGTTTACGCTTACAGAAATTATCTCAACATCGTTGCTAGAATACTTCGCTTGAACTTTTTTAAGTTCTGTGATCTCCGACGTACACGCACTGCACTGTTTTTGAAATATGTCCAGCACCACGACTTTTCCTCTAAAATCTTTGAGGGATAAGGGTTTTCCATCTATGTCTGTCAAAGCGAAGTCCGGTGCTTTTTCGTATTGCTGGTTGTTCTGGCTGTTTTGGTTGTTCTGCTGTTGCGTGTTGGTTGCCGGCTGAGTTGTTGACCAGACGGCGTAGACGCCTACTATCAGGAGAAGAAACATGGTCAATACGAGCAGTTTTCCCTTCGGAAAGCCGCCTTCCCTCTTTTTGGGGGCTTTTAGGCGCTGGATGCGTTGAGCTTCCAGTGCTTTTTGATGTTTCAATGCTATGCGGCGTTGTTTCTCCTTCCAGCTCTCCTTCTTCCTTTTTTTCTTTGTCATTTTCCGTTCCTTATGTTACGCTATAGGCTGGGATGATTTTATACGTTGTGTTCATTTAAGTTTTATGGGATATATCACAAAATTTATATGCAACCCTTTTCAGAAGATAATGTGAAATATCACGAAATAGAGGTGAACAAAATGGCTTGGGGTTGGAGAGGAAGAGGTTGGGGACCATGGCCGGGAAGAGGGCCGTTCAGCTACTTGCCGCCGTGGCAGAGGCCAGGCTGGCTGTTCGGAGGATTCGGAAGAGGCTGGTGGCGCTGGGGATTCGGCTATCCCTACTACAACCCGTGGGTATGCGCCCGTTTCCCGTGGCTGCCTAGATGGTGGTGGGCAAATCCAGCCTACGCCTATGGCTACGCCGCCTACCCGTGGATGGGCTACGGCTATGGCTACGGTTACGGATACCCCATAACGCCATACACTTGGTACCCGTACGCATACTGGTGAATACGATAAAAGGTGAAAAACATGAGTCAACCTAGAAGATATTGGCGAAGAGGAAGACGCTACTGGAACTATCCGCCGCCCTACCCGATGCCCTACGGCTACGGCTATCCACCGCCGGCGCCAACACAAACGCAACAACCATACGGATACCCACCGGGGTATCCTCCGCCCGGTCCGTGGGGACCGCCGACGCCGGAACAAGAACTCGAAGAACTCGAAGCATACAAACGCGAGCTGGAAGCCGAAAGGCAGGACATCGAAGAGGAAATCAAAGAAATCGAGGCTCGAATCAACGAGCTTCGAAGCATGCTTGAAAGCCGAGGGCAACAACCGCCGCAGCCTTAAACGCGACGCTTTTTTAAACAGTTTCCCCTTTTTTAGTTTAAATCGAATACAAAAACGTTTAGGAAGAATATGAGTTGGGAAAGAAAAGTTTGAAAATAGCCGTTGCAACTGTTGGGAACCGAGGCTTAGAAGATGAGGCTTCCCCTTATTTTGGGAAAACGAAAACCTTCACCATAGTGACGGTTACCAACGGCGAAATAGAAGACGTAAAAATCTTACAAAACCCTGCTGCAACCTACGAACAGGGAGCCGGACCCGTAGCGGTTCAGCTCCTAGCCAAAGAAGGGGTCAATCTAGCTGTAGGAGGAGAAATAGGTCCTGGAGCGTCTACGCTTCTAGACCAGCACAAGATAAGACACATAACCGCAAAACCTCACACAAAAGTGTCAGAAATAGTTAAAAAGCTGTTAAAAGAAGGAATAACGTCTACGTAAATAAGGAGGAAAACTAGAATCTTGAGAAACATGGAAAACTCGTTTTCAGCTTCAGGGTACGGCCGAGGCTCCGGATACGGTCGTAGAAGAGGTGGCATGCCGCCGGGAGCGCCGCCTATGCCTTATCCACCTCAGCCGATGCAGCCGCCGAAGATTCCCACGGGAACTTTCAAAGTAGCCATCGCCTGCGAAGGAAACGGCGGACTCGACGACGTAGTGTCGCCGAGGTTTGGAAGATGCCCAGCGTTCACCATAGTTACAATCGAAAACAGAGCTGTTAAAAACGTGGAGGTCATGCCTAACCAAGCTGTCTATGCTGCTCGAGGCGCCGGCATTGCGGCGGTTCAAGCCTTAGCCAGCAGAGGCGTCAACATTATAGCGGCTGGACGTTTCGGACCTTGGGCTTCATCTGCTTCAGCGCAGTTTGGAATCCAGCTGCTGATTGTTCCGCCGGGTATGCGTGTCAGAGACGCAATTAACGCGCATATTTTGGCAAGGCGTTAAAGCTTGAAAGAAATACTCGTTGCCAGCGGGAAAGGTGGAGTTGGAAAAACAACAGTTGCTGCTTCCTTAGCAGTTTTCCTATCTGAAAGAGGGTTCAAACTCGTAGCAGTGGACGCGGATGTAGATGCTCCAAACCTCTCGATAACCCTAGGCGGGGGAAAAACAAAAGCGCTACATGAGATTACCATCTCACACAAAGCGGTGATAAACCCCGAAAAATGCAGCAACTGCGGAAAATGCGTAGAAACATGCCAGTTTGGAGCCGTAGCCCGGCTTGAAAAAAGCGAACCGCCGGTTATTGCCGAAATTCTATGTGAGGGATGCGGAGCATGCGTGGTTGCGTGTCCGGAAAAAGCCATACGCCTAGAGGAAAGGAGGACGGGAGAACTTCGAGTTGAAGAAACGAAGTATGGTTTCCCGCTGGTTACGGGGAAACTCGTGTTAGGTGAACACAATTCCGGACACCTAGTGACCTCAGCGAAGAAGTTTGGGCGTTTGGAAGCTGAAAAATCCGGAGCCAGCCTACTAGTGGTTGATGGAGCGCCTGGAATAGGCTGTCCAGTCATAGCTTCTGTAGCCGGCGCAGACTATGTCCTAGCGGTTACTGAGCCAACCCCTGCAGCAAAAAGGGACCTGGAAAGGCTGATACACGTGGTTAAACATTTCGGTGTGCCGTGTGGAATGGTAATTAACCGCGCTGACCTGTCTCCGAGATACCGAAAGGAAATTAGGGAGAAGATAAGCCGAAAGTTAGCCATACCAGTTCTAGGTGAAATTCCCATAGACTACGAGGTTCTGAAGGCTTTGAATAGCATGACGCCCATAATCAGGTTTAACCCCGAAGCCAAAGCGTCGAAGGCTCTCAAAACAATATTCAAGGAAGTCGCTGAAACAGTTTTGGAAGGAAAGGCTCATGCGTGAGAATGAAGCACGTTTCCTTAACGTTAAACCTGTTGACGTTCCCGTGTTAGCTGTCACTGGAGGCAAGGGAGGAACGGGAAAAACCACCGTAGCGGTGAACCTAGCTGCCGCCTTGAGCATGAAAGGTCTTTCCGTTCTGCTCGTTGATGCCGATGTGGACTGTCCCAACGTCGCTGTGCTTCTAGGAATCGAGCTTAAAAACGGAGAGGAAATCCGCTTCTTCAAACCCGAGATAGACGAGGAAAAATGCGTCAGATGTGGAAAATGCGCCGAGGTCTGCCTCGAACACGCGTTGGTTCACGCGAAAGACGCTGTTCCAGCTTTTTTCGAAGAGTTGTGCAGCGGATGTGGAGCTTGCCGCCTTGTCTGTCCGGTTGACGCGATAAAAGAGGGCTACAAAGTTTTAGGTAAAATATTCAGTTCTAAGACTGGAAGCCTAGAAGTTGTCACCGGAGAGCTTAGGCTTACAGAAGCGAGGTCTCCGCTCGTGGTTAAAGCTACTAAAGACTATGCTTATAAGATGGCTATGCATGGCGGCTACGACCTAATAATCGTGGACACGGCGCCGGGGATTCACAGCTCCGTTGTCCGAGCGCTTCAAGGCGCGGACTTCGCTTTAGCGGTTACTGAACCGTCGCATCTTGGCGCCCACGACTTGGAACGGATTCT
>QMXC01000064.1 GCA_003661945.1 Candidatus Bathyarchaeota archaeon
AAGCCAAACGCAAAGCCCAACGACGCTCCTCCACACTACCAGCAGAACGCTTAGCCAAATGCAAATCCAAAAACTCGCTCGGCGAAACATTCAAACCCTTAACAAGCCGCAACCACTTAAAAAACCTCGCCAAACCAACAGCCTTCTCACGCCACGTAACACTCCCCTCCTCATAACGCGAAAGAAAATCAGCCACACACCCATTCCCCCGAACAAACTCCTCAACCTCACCCCAAGAAACACTATACCTAAACCGCCTAAACCTCAAGCACCATCCCTAAACCAACAGAAATAATGACCGTATATAGCCTTTAAGGTGTCAGTTCGCCCGTCGAGTCTCTATCACAGCCTTCCGGCTCCAATGACTCTCCAGCTCATCATCCGAAAAAATACATGCAGCCGCTGCTTAAGGCTTTTGCGATGCAACGAACTCTATTCTTTCAACGCCCTTACCCTTAGATGCTCTGGACAAGAGCTTTATGGCTCCGATTTCGCCCGTGCGTTTAACGTGGGTTCCGCCGCAGGCGCATGCATGCCAGCCTTCGATTTCCACAACTCTAACATGCTTAACGTGGGATGGGAGAATCCGTAGAGACTCGTGGAACTTCTCCAAGTATTTTTCAGCCTCAGCGCGTTCCATGATTTTTACGGTCACCTCGCGGTTTTCACCTACTACCTTGTTGGCTATTTCTTCGATTTTAGGAAAGAGGGGACGCGTCGAGCTTGGATAGGCGAAGTCTATGCGGACTTTTTTGGCTTCTAAGCCTGAGCCTACTATTTCTACGGGTTCGCCGACTGCTTGTCTAACGGCTTCAGCCATCAGATGCGCAGCTGTGTGGTTTCGCATTAGCGTATACCGGTAATCCCAGTCAATTCTTCCCTTAACGGGCTGGTTAACCTTTATCCTTGGAGCTGCTTGTTCCGCGAACATGTGGATTACCCTTCCCCCGGGAAGCATCTTCGCTTTTCTTATCTTCACTTCGCCTTCTGCAGTCCAAAGTGTTCCACGGTCAGGCGGCTGTCCGCCTCCACCCGGATAGAACGCTGTTTGGTTTAGCACTACGCCTCTACCTTCTTCAAGCTCGAGAAGCTCTAGGGTCTCAGCTTCAAATTCCTTTAAGTAAGCATCTTCGTAGTAGAGTAGACGTGTAGAATTCATTTCGAGTTTCCTCATACACGGATGTTTGGCTTATCTGTGTTTAGGAAGCACTTGTCTATTAACGTTATCACTGTTTGGCATACTTCTTCTATTGTTAGGTTTTCCGTGTCTATTATGGCGTGGAAAGGCGTGAAGTCTTCGCCTAGCTTGAAGCCGTAGAGCGCCGCGTATATCCGTTTTGTCCGTTCCTCCTTTTTTCTCAGGGCTTCCAGCGCTTCTTTCAAGGTGATTCCATCCCTCTCAGCTACTCGTTTGGCTCGTGTTTCAAGCGAGGCTTCAAGCCAGATTTTGAACCCTTCATTTTTTAGAAGCCACGGCATGGTCCAGCTGTCGAGGACAACGTTTCCTTTTTCGGCGATTTCCAAGAGTTTCAGGTCTACTTTTCGGTCGTAGCTTGTGTCTCCGGCTCTCTGCTCTAGAAATTTTAGTCCTTCGCTGGTTTCCCACCAACCTCTGTCTTTTGAAGCGTAGCCTTCTTCTATGGCCATGGCTTTCAACACGTCGCCGCCGGAATAATACTTCAAACCGTAATGCTCAGCTACACGTTTTCCAACCGTGCTTTTTCCGGAGCCAGCCATCCCACATATGCAGATTACCAGTCGCCTGCGTGGTTTTCTGCTCAAAGTTTTCAGCGTCCTTACCCCGGGTTTAACCGGCTCTTACGGCTTGTTTTAGGGCTGTTTTGAGGCATTGGGGGCAGAGTTGTCCGCCGAACATTCGGCTGATTCGTCTTCTGGTTCGGTTAAGCTTACGGATTTCTGAAGCAACCTCTCTGGGAAGCCCGCTTAGGACGGTTCCGCATTGGCGGCACCTCGGCGGTTTAACCTTTTCTCTCTTGTAATGCACAGCCAAACGGTCGCCTGGAACCTTTATTTTCACGCGTTTTCTGCTTCGGGTTCGATAGTAGGGTCGAGGCATTAATTTTCAGCCTCCGCGGTTATTCCTAGGAGACGGGAAAAAACGGTTCCGAAGAGAGTTGAACAAAGGAAATACCACCACACTATTGAAGGAAACTTCATGAAGCCCAAGTCAATAATCTGGTTTACATCAGACACTCCGGGGAAATAAGCCACGGGACGAATTCCGTAGAAACCTAAGAGAACCTGCCATAAGAGAAAGAACGGGACAGAAAAAAGAATGAAAAGCTTCATCGACTGCCACATCATTTTCGACTGAAGCTGAAGAATATACTTCTGCCGCTTCATCACTTTTTCCAAGAGCTTCTTGTCACCCGTCTTTTGGGCTTTTCGGAACTCGGCGTTCCATTCAGCGATTTCCTTCCTCCACTCCCGTGTTTTTTCAGGATTGGTTAACAGCCGGTTAGCGAGGGATGTTAGGAACGTTAAGACCATAGATAGGGCTAGTATAAAGAATGTTGCAGCCGGAATTGATGATAGGAATTCTGGAAGCATCGCTATAGCTCCATTACCTCTAACAGCTTCAACGCTGCTTCCTTCTGTTTACCTTGCTCATTAATAACTATTTTCACCGGAGCACCCGTCTGCACAGCGCACGCACAGGCCATTAAGCGGGAAAAGAGAAGCTCCTCTTCCACGTCTTTTTTCAAAACTATGTCTCGAAGCCTCGACTTATCTTTCACCCGTCTGGACAGAATCTCCTCAGCTGGAGCCTCTACAAGAACGAAAAGGTCTGGTTTAAACGCGTCTAACACGTGTCGAGGAAGCCCGGGGAGAAAACCTCGACCCGTTTTCACGCACATATGCGTATCCACGATGACGTCGTTTCCGGCTTCCGCTATACGTCGGGAAATCGTTTCAGCAGCCTCTTTCTGAAGCTGTATTTGCATCTGCAAGTCTGACTTTCGCATGGAATCCCTATGAACGTGCTTTCCCTTTTTTTCTAAAAGCTCAACCATGACCGTTCCGAAGTTTATCACAGATAGGCTCTTCCCCTTATCTTTTTCAGCTATTTCCTTAGCTAAGTTACACACCGTGGTTTTTCCACTTCCAGGGATTCCGGTAACGACTACTACTTGCCTCAAAGGAAGGGTCAGCCTCCGAAGACTTTTCGGAAGGCGGGATACAGCTCAGCTACTCTCTCCCGCATGAGAAGCTCGTAATACTGGTATAGGATGCCTATTGATAGAAGGATACCCATCCCGGTTCCGAAGACCCCTACAAAATCGGCAACCGCAGCTATCAAGCCTACTATTATTCCGCCTAAAACAGCTACCACTGGAATATAGCGCTTAAGTATCGCTTCGATAGGTTTGCTTGAACGCCTATACCCTGGAATCAGCATCCCTGAGTCAACAAGCTGTTTCGCAACCGTTGACGGGCTTAGGTTGCCTACTTCAAGCCATGTGTAGGAGAAAATCATGCAGAAAACAACCATGATGGAGGCGTATCCGAGGGCTCGTAGAGGGTCAGCTGCTACCTGTGTGATTCCGCGTGGAGCCGTAACATAGTAAACCAGCCCGCCTATGGGCTGTCCGGTTTCAGGGTCAAACCTTCCCAGCAGGTCTACCCAGAAGCTTCGTCCGGCTATGTTCCGAAATATCTGGGAGAAAAGGTATACATTGGCGAATAGGGCTGAGGCGAATATTACTGGAAGGTTTGAAACGTATAGAAGCTTTATGGGGTATTTACTTCGGAATCCGCGGTGTCCAGCGTAGGCGAGGGGGAGTTCCACGCGGACTCCTTCCATATAGATGACGATGAAAAATATTGCTATAGTTGCGATGAAGCCCGGAATCGTGGGATAGGGCAAAGCTTCACCGGTTTCAGGGTTCATCCGCACAACCATGCTCATCAGCGACTCGCCCCGTCCTAGAGTTTGAGCTAGAGCTATGAAAAACCCGTAGCTTTTCAAGTCGCCAACTGGAGGGGTCAAGCCGAAAGCGTCCCATAAAATGTTTTGAGCGACTCCAGCCATGATGAAGAGGCTTATTCCGCTTCCTATACCCCAGCCCTTCTGAATCATCTCGTCTAGCATCATGACGATTAGTCCAGCGGCTAGAAGCTGGAGGAACACGATGAGCGCTGTGTTGAATGTTAGGGCGCCGTAGACGCCGCCGATTATGTAGGCTGAAGCTTGGAAACCAACGAATATGAAGGAGAAAACCTTGCTTGCAGAGGTGAACAAGGCTCTGTCTTCGGGGTTTGACATGTCGCATTCTATCATGCCGGAGCCGACTAGAAGCTGAAGGATTAAGCCAGCGGTAACAATAGGTCCGATGCCCAGTTCCATGAGGGAGCCGCGGTTGGAGGCGAAAATCACCCTTAAGGCTGTGAGTTCCATCCCGCCGCCGAGTCCGACGCCGTAGAGGGGCACTTGGGACATAACGAGATAAAGTATTAGCGCCATGAGCGTCCAGAAGATTTTCTCGTTAAAGCTCACTTTCCGCTTCGGCGGGCTTACTTCTGGCATAAACCTTGAAAGAGGTTTGAAAAGGCTTAGGAACCTTCCAGCCATACGCCTCCTTTCCTTTCCATGCTTTCTATTTGTTCAGTCTTCTATGTTTCTCTTAAAATTTGCCCACCGACACTTTGAAGCTTCTCGTCGGCGGTTTTCGAGTAAGATGAAATTCGAACAACCAGCGGCTTGGTTATTTCCCCTTCGCCTAAAAGTTTGGTATAGCCGAGTTTTTCAAGGTCTATGAATGGTTTTCCATTTTTTTCGATTAGCATCCCGGCGCTGGCAAGCTTCTCGGCTACTTCCTCAAGTTCGCCTACGTTTATGACGTTTTCCTTTCTTCGAAGGCTCCTAGGCGAAGTGAAGCCCCTCTTTCCGAAATAGTTAGGCTCGTATTTTATCACGTATGTCCAGCCGTGTTTGTGTCTCCCCGGTTTACGCATCCCTTTAGACGAGGTTTTCCGGTGCTGTCCTACTCGTCCATACCCGACTGTTCGGGAACCCCGTTTTTTCCTAGTTTTCCTGAGTTTGTGAGGCAAGGGTTTCAGCCCTCATTTACTATTACTTTCTTTTCTACGAGTTTTCTAAACCTTAGTTCGAGAACCCCGTTTTTATAGGAGTTATATATAGGTTTGGTTTCAACCTCCGCTGGAAGCTTCAGGTTTTTGTAGTATCGCTTATCCATCGTGCTGGCGGAGATGATGAGGCGGCTGCCCTTCACGTGCACGTTTATTTCTTCCCTTTTGAAACCGGGAAGCTGAGCCACAACGGTTATGATTTCCCCGTTCTCCAAAACGTCCACTAAGGGCTCGGGCTCCTTGGCAAACGGAGACCTACGGTAGGGTCTCCTTGATTTTATTATCCGTATGTAGGGGTAACGCATGTTTGTTCGCCGAATGTTTCCCTTGAACATATAAGGTCGTCCCCGCTTTACAGTTTTCTCCGCCTTTTCTATATCGTCGAAGGCGTCGAACCAAGGATTCCGCTTCTTCTTTTTCCTTTTATTTTTGCGTCCTTCTCCAGCCAATTTACCTTCTCCTTTAGAGTATGAAAGCAGAGGAACTAACTATAAAACGTATCGGCTTCGAGGAGAATGCAGATTTAAATCATTCTTTGAACAAGCTCGTTTATAGCTTCACCGCGGTATCCGGCTTCTCCTCCAGCTTGATAGCTTTTCTTGACTTTTCCTTTGAAGCCTTTAGATGGCGGATGCAGCCTAAAATATGGTTTTACGCCGGGGAGTTTACCGTAGCTCACGGAGCAGTTGTAAACGGCTTCCACGAGCTCATCGAGCGATTTGTACCCTAACTTCTTAACGTAATCTTCAGATATCCTTTTGTCGCCTACAAGCCTTCCACGTTTCTCGATGAGCATGCGAACTGTTTCCTTCGTCGGTTCGCCCCAAGTAACATAGTTCTGAACTTCTTTAAGCATTCCAAGATACGCTGGACGGTCATCGATGAGCACGGCGTGATTGTTTCGTTTCATGTTGAGCATTTTAAGCGTAGCGCGAACGTCTTTCGACGCGCTTATCACGCCGCGGACTCTAACCGCCAGCAAGCATTTTCGTTTAGGTTTGCTCATCTATCTCACCCAGTCAGCCGGGGTAACAAGCTCGTAGGTTTTCTTCAAAGCGTCGAAAACGGCGTAAGCGAAGGATGGAACCGTCCGGGTTGGACCGTAGCTTCGGGTCCAACAGTCTTTAACTCCGGCCAGCCCCAAAATTATTTTTGCTACTTCTCCTGCTACAAGTCCGAGTCCGCGGGGTCCGGGGATTATTACGACGCGTACTCCGCCGCATTTTCCTTCAACTTGGAACGGTAGCGAATGAGGTTTTCCACATCCGCATTCCCAGCTTCCGCATCCTCGACGTATCGGCGTTATGTTTAGCCTAGCGTTTAACGCTGCCTTTTCGATGGCTGTCCGCACCTGTTTTGCTTTCCCAGAGCCTAAGCCCACGTATCCGTCTCGGTTTCCTATGGCTACGATGGCTTTGAACCGGGATTTTTCCCCAGCGTCTGTTTGTTTCTGCACGAGGTTTATGTTTATAACTTCTTCCTGTAGGTCGGGTAGCAGCACGTCTACTATTTCTGGCTCTCGGAGGGGTAAGCCTTCTATGAAAACCTCTTCTATCGAGGTGATTTTTCCTTCTTGGATTAGCTTGCCTAGACGCGTTCTGGGAACCCACTCTTCTATTCTCGACCTAAAACTTGGACGGTAAGGGGTCACTCCTTCTTCTTCCTCCTCTTCTTTCCTTCCTTTTCACCGGTCTTCTTTTTAGCTGTTTTAGCCTTTTTCCGGGTTTTTCGAGTTTTCTTGGCTTTTTCAGTTTTTTCGGCTTTTTTAGGTTTGAAGGATGAAACTATTTTGTTTCTGATTTTTTCGAAGTGTTCCGGAAGCTTTTCCGGTAGAAGCTTTTTCTTTAAGTATTGAGCGA
>QMXC01000065.1 GCA_003661945.1 Candidatus Bathyarchaeota archaeon
CCATTGCCGCTCAAGCCGTGGGCACAGCTCAAGGAGCCTTCGAAAAGGCTTTTAAATACGCAAAGGAACGGAAACAGTTTGGACGCCCAATAATTGATTTTCAGGCAGTATCTTTCAAGCTTGCCGACATGGCTATGAAAATCGAGGCGGCGAGAATGCTGACCTACAAGGCGGCTTGGCTGGCTGATCAAGGGAAAATTAGTCCTTCAGCTACTTCGATGGCTAAAGCCTTCGCCAGCAGAGTCGCAATGGAGGTTACAGACGACGCCATCCAAATATATGGCGGATACGGCTACTTGGCGGACTACCACGTGGAACGTTACCATCGTTGCGCAAAAATAATGGAGATCTACGAAGGAACAACCGAAATGCAGAAACTCACCATAATGAACTACCTGAAAAAACGAATGTAAAACGCAAAATAGTTTCACCTTCCCCTTTCATTCATTCCCAAGGATTCTTCACCTAAAATTTTGATGTTCGGCTTGCTAGCAGAAGCAAGCTTCACAAGTAGAGTTAAACTCTAATTCTTTGGGGTAAATTCTAAAAGGGATTTGACACTATTATGTTAGGTTGTGATGCTAATTGGTGAAAGAGCTAGTTAAAGTTGCTGATTCGGCTTTTTCCCTACGCGTAAGGCTCGGCGAATACGAGGTGGAAATCTGCGGAGACCGAGGAGACGTCATTAAAACCGTTGAAGAGCTTCCAAAACTTGTGGCAAGCGTCTCGAAAGCCTTTGAGCCGTTAAAAACCAAGGTGCCGACGGCTTCTTTAACCGTTAAAGCCTCGAAGGAGAAGCCGCATGTTCCCATGGAGGAATACCCGAAAATTCCTCGAAAGCTTAGCTGCAGCAAGGCTATTTTGCAGCTGCTGGAAAGCGAATGGGGAAAATGGCGTCCCCGAACCCTTTCAGAGCTTGAAGACGCGTTAAAGGCAAATTCTATTCATTATCCTACCTCAACGCTTTCAAGCGTTCTAAGATGGCTCGCGAAAAGAGGAAAAGTTCGAAGATGGAAGACAGACGCGGGATATGTCTACATACTCGTTGAAGAGGGGGAATAACAAAGTGGGTAAGGTAAAAGCACACATCAAAACTCCTTTCGGCGAAATAGTGCTTGAAGGGGAAAGCATGCATGAAGTAATTGAGATGCTGGATTCGGCGCCGTCAGACTTTATGGAAAAACTCAACAACCTTGTCTCATCAAAGCTTGTTCCACCATCAAGGGTAAAGCTTCAAGGCATAATAGAATTCACAACGGAAGGACCAGTCATAACCACACGGCAAAAGCTTACACACTACGAGGCAATAGGATTACTTTTGTTCGCTTCGGAAAACAAGACAAACACCGCGGCACAACTAAGCAAACTCCTAGAGTCAAGCGGAATCAAATGCATGGTTCCAGCGAGATTGAACGAAATGACCAAACGAGGAATCGTTTTTAAGCCAAACCCTTCGAGACCAGAGTTTAGACTCACGGTTCAAGGCGAAAGGTGGATAGAAGAGGAAGTACTACCGAAACTGACAGAAAAACAATAGCGAGACTCTATTCAGTTTCCACACCGTAAATCCTAAGCGTATCCCTAACATGATTCACAAACTCCGCTGTGGCTTCACCTGCAACAACGAATACTAAGAAAGCATTCTTCAGACGAAGCCCAACCGTAGAAAATCTGGCGTGCTTAACAATAGCATATTCAAAGGCTCCATGATAAAGCGAAAGATCCTTGAAAAGGCTTCCTGCCATAACTGCAAGGGAGTCGCCGAGCCTGCTGGAAATTTCGCTGGGAAGCTCATAAAGCCCTATAGTTTTTAGGCATTGAACGTTGCCTAAACCGTCAATCACCATGGCGAACCGTATCTTTTCGTGTGCGGCTAGAATCCATTCGCATATCTTGCTGATTTTGGCGAGTTTCTTCTTAGCTCCTTTCATTGGATGACTCCTTGCCTAGGAAAAGAGGGGTTGACGCCGTGTTTATAAAGGAAAAGTTGATTTTAGAGTTCGAATCCGAGTTTCAGTTATGGAGGTCTTTTCTGCGCGTAAACATATCTCCGAGGCTTCCCATCCCTTGAGAGGATTCCCTCCTTGACTAGGTCTATGAGGGCGTGAGCCACGGCTGTTCTGTCGTAGTGATATCCTCTTTTCGCCATTTCCATATGCACTTCGCCTAGGTTCCGCGGAGTGGAAAACCAGCCTTCCATCCAAAGCTTCTGGATTACGCCCTTGCATGTTTCCGCTCTCGGAGTAGGCGTAACTTGAGGGGACGGGGGGAGACTTTTCATTTTGTCGGTGATGGTTGCGAGAATTTTGTCGATGGCGGCTTGGAGCTGTTCTTCTTGACATTCTATTTCGAATTCGATGTTGCCCACTTTCATTTTGACTTTGATCGGGGGTTTTTGTTCGGATTGTTCCATCCAGCCACCTTATTGATTATTGTATTGTGCATGTTGTTCATGCACAACATTTAAATATTTCTTCCGGCAACAATTGGCTATTGGTGAATCTTGGTGATTGAACAATTACCTATAACAACAACCCCAAAATATAATTTTCCACAAGAAAACATAGCCCTAACGCTCCCCCAAACATTCCTCGAGCTAAGCATACAATCAATAAAAACGGTTGAAAAACAGCCGCTGTGTTTGAGAGAGTTATTGAATTTTCAACAAGACACAATGACAACACTACCCGTTCCCAAACATGTTATTGCAAAACCAATAAGCCTAAAACCGAAACGCGACAACTCCGTAGTATCGGCAGCAGATGTTTCCAGCATAAAAATCGGAGAAACCAGCACGGGGCTCCTAATAGCAATAAGAGGAGCCGTTGTGTGGAAACAAAACAGCGACTACCGATACTTACGCGTGGGGCCGTTCCTATTCCACGTAACCGAAGAGAATAAACATGAAATCTACAACCGGCTACGCAGAGCCTATTTCGGCTTTGTCCATCAAAACCGCAAGACAGCGGGGTTACATTCAACTTCAACGCCGAACTTGATGCAGATGCAGTCACGTTTAACGGGGCTTTTTGAAAAATGGCTTCAGATGTCCATGACTATGGCTGAGAACGGTCTTATACTTTGGGATGGGGCGTTGACAGCGGGCACTCCTGAAGCACCTTTGGATGTGGTTGAGCGGATTCTGGAGATTGCTAGAAAACGAGGAGCCGTGGTGATGGGTTTTTCCAAGATGACTCGTCTTAGGTTTCTAGGCTACCGGATAACCGATCTTTTGACGCAGAGTAAGCCGCCGTGTCTTTTGAAGCTGGATGGATATTCGAAGGTTTGCGGACCGATTAGGCTGCTAGGAGACATATATGTGGCGCGGCTCGCTGAGGGAAATTGTGCGTTTAGGCTGGATTTGGACCGGAAGCTTCCGAACGAGCAGCATGTGGAGGCTGTTCAAAGACTTCTGGGAAACGACATAGTGTTGCAAGGGTATCCGGAAACGCTGCGTCTAGCGCATATTTTGTGCACTTTCACGGCGAACGAGGTAATCGCCATGCAACGGTTCATAGCTAACAAAATGAAGCTGAACATGGTTTCTAGACCTAACATTCGAAGAATACTTTTCGGACCTTACGGGAAAGGCGACGGTGAGGCTTATTGAAAGTCTATAAGAAAGAGGGAAATGTGCTTCAAATATTGTGCTTCCCAGACGAAGAAGTGGAAAAAGGAGATTACCTTCTCATCGAAGAGCCAAAGGCGGGAAAAGCGCTTATAGCACAAGTGATTGACGTGCAGTTCGCCAATGTCCCCGGCATATTAGAGGAGCTTCTGCGGAGCAGCCCAGACGGCGGAAACATTGAAGGCGCGGATTTCGACCCATTGGAGATTGCTCCTCACATAACGTATATTCAGGACTCGAGGCTGCTTATATGTAAGGTTCGCGCTTCAGTCAATAATGGGCAGTTAAGCCCTAGCAAAAGCTGGTTTCCGTCGCGTTCTCGGTCTGTTGTGAAGAAACTTCCGGTTTCACGCTTGTTGGAAGCCATTCAAGCCCGAGGGGAGCTTCCGATAGTTCTTGGAGAGACGAAGGAAGGTTCACAGCTGGTTATTGACGCTTCTTCGCTTGATGGGCGGCTAAATATCGTTACGGGTAAAAAGGAAACGGGAAAATCTCATCTTTCAAAACTTCTGGTTTTAAGCCTCGTTCAATATGGTGCCTCCGTCGTCGTCTTCGACTTGAACGGCGAATATGCTGGTTTGGGATATTCTTCTGATGGGGCGAGAAACGCCTACTACCACCGTATTCACGTTTTGACTCCGGGGCGAAACTTCAAACTTATGCTTGGACAACTGAAACTACGCGTTATACTTAGCATTTTGGTTCATGCGCTTCATCTTCCGGGAACCTCTGCCCGCGAGTTTCGCCACATATGGAAGACGCTTAAGGAGAAAAACGAGCTAACTCTTTACGCGTTAGGCGAAGCCATAAGGAACTGGCGTTGCAACATACATGTTCGAGACGCTTTGTTCTCGAGATACTATGCACTCGTCAATTCTGGAATCTTCACCGACAACCCTTCTGAAGCTTCGAGCCTTGAAGAATTCCTGTTCAAAACGAGGGAGAAAGGGGGAGCAGTAGTTGTAAACTTACGCGACACCTCGTCTATCGACAGGCAGATAATGGTTGAATACGTTCTTGGAAAACTCGTGGAGCTTCTTTCTAACTGGAGGCTTAGAGCGGTTTTTCTTTTCGCCGAGGAAGCACATTTGTATCTTAGGGAAACCTACTGGGACGATATAGTTACGCGGATGCGGCATTTCGGCATATTCACAACCTTCATCACGAATCAGCCGGACTCGATTCGCAGCAGCATATATCGGCAAGCAGACAACATATTCTTGTTCAACTTTACCAATGAGAACGATTTAGAAGCGGTTTCCAAAGCGACGAGAGTAGATGCGGAAACGGTGAAATCTATAGTGAGAGACCTACCGCCGCGTCACTGTCTGGTTCTAGGCAGGGCTGTAAAGGATTTTCCGATGGTGGTTAAGGTTAGAAGCCTAGACGTCAAGGCTATGGGAAGAACCCGCCTCTTCTTCGAGAAAAGAGCCGACCTTCTCGAGAAGGTCACGGTTCCTCTCGAAGAACTCTCGAAAGCTTCGGGTTAAATCGTACTTATCTACCTCGTCTAACGGAACCCACTTCGCCTCGAGAATTTCATCGTTAGGGTTCAGCTTTCCGCCTTTAAGCTCGACGAGAAAGTCCAATATGACGAAGTGATATTTTATTTTCCCTTCGCCGTCGAGTATGACGTTGTTGACAACGTCAATTAAAGCCGGGTTCTCCACTTCGAGCCCGCATTCCTCTATGACTTCGCGGACAACCGTTTCTTCAGGGGTCTCTCCAAGTTCGACTATTCCGCCGGGAATAGTCCACTTTCCTTTTCCGGGTTCAACTCCTCTTTTGACGAGAAGAAGTTTCCGGCTGTTCATTATCACTGCGCCTACTCCGGTCATGGGATGCGTTGGATATTCACGTTTCATTTTTCGCTCACATTCCGCATATAGTATTTCCATGTTTCGAGTCTTAATTTAGTTGCGGTTGCCTCCGGTGAAACTTTCGTTTGAAGCTTGTTTTTGAAATCTAATTTCAAATTCATAAGGTTTTAACCTTTCATTTGCGAGAAGTGAAGGTAGACTTGGTTTGAGGAACGGTGAAACCGAAATGAAAGAACATTTCAAATCATGCATTCTTTTAATAGTTATCATGATAAACGTGTTTGTCACTGTTGTTGCATTCTTTCCCACCGTGGCGAGCGCCACGTGGGTTGAGGGGGACATAACTCAAGACGTCGTGTGGAAACTTGTTGATAGCCCCTTCATCGTGGTTGGCAACATAACGGTTCACGCCGGAGCCACGTTGCGAATAGAACCCGGAGTAGAAGTGAAATTTGGAGGGCCTTTCCGAATTCTTGTGGAAGGAAAACTTGTGGCAGAAGGGACGCAAGACAAGGTTATAGCGTTTACTTCGAACAACGATGAAGCTTCGCATGGAGATTGGATGGGTATACTTTTCGACGGAAATGAGCCTTCCATGCTGGAATACTGCGTAGTCGAATACGCGATAAATGGAACAAGCGTCAGAAATGGAGACGTAGAAGTAAAGAACAGCACGGTTAGGTATTGTTCTCAAAACGGGATAGTTGTTATCCATGGCAACGTAACGGTGCAGTCAGCCAATATTGTTGGTAATCTTCAAAACGGCGTCATAGTTTCAGGCAATGGACACGTCGAAATAGTAAATAACGAATTTAGGGAAAACGAAAACGGCATACTTTTAACCGGAGAAAGCGTCTCTAACGTGGACATACGTAACAATAAGATAATGCTAAGCGTGCAGAAAGGAATACAGCTAGACGCCGACAGTTACAGCAACGTAAACATTCTGTATAACACGTTAACATCTAACTATTACGGGTTTTACATATCCGGTGATGCAAGCACTGTTATAACCAACAACTCAGTAGCATACAATACGTTCGGATTTTACTACGAAAACATCGAACAAAACCATGAGGTTCATTTCAACGATATCTACGGCAACGAAATGGGAATGGATGTCACCATAGCTTCCAACGCCACCGACGTGCATGTAAACGCGGAACGCAACTATTGGGGAGACAAGAGCGGACCGTATCATGAGTCGTTGAACCCTGAAGGTAAAGGAAATGCTGTGGGTGGCAACGGGGTCAACTTAGATTTTATACCCTTTTTGACTGCCAATATAGCTCACATTAATGAGCGCCCGACGGCTGTGCTTTTGGTGGACAAAAGCCTTGTGGCGCCTAGTCAGACAGTTTTGTTTATTGCCACGTTATCGAGTGATGAGGGACGTGTGGACTACTACTTCTATGACTTTGGGGATGGAGCAACTAGCGGCTGGACATCACTTTCCGTAGTGTCGCATAACTATTCGTCGGTAGGCGAGTTTACCGTGAGAC
>QMXC01000066.1 GCA_003661945.1 Candidatus Bathyarchaeota archaeon
AAAGAAGCTAGGAGATACCCGAAAAACGCTGAAACCACGAAGCAGAACACAAAACAAACGCGGTAAAACTTTTCCTCTTCGACATGTCTTTCTTCCGAGAAGCTCAACACTTCTACCTCCAGCTTCATCTTTAGCGTTTATACAGCCGCTGAGAAAGACTTTATGAAAACGGAAAACTTATTGACAATCTGCATCAGAAAAATATAAACGGATATAGGACGAACTCTACAGTGTCTCGAACCTTTAGAGGGCCCGTAGTCTAGCGTGGTAGGACGTCGCCCTCACGCGGCGAAGGTCGCCGGTTCAAGTCCGGCCGGGCCCACCATTATGGATTTAGACGGCTAGTCTTTTTGCGAGTTCGAGAAGTTCCGTGTTTAATGGTTTTTCGTGTTTAACTGTTTCTTTTAGGCTTAGCGTTGTGAGCTGGTTTCTGTTTATGCAGATTATTTTGTCTTCTTCTTTGTTTAGGAGTGTTTCTACGGCTTTTTCGCCGAATAGGCAGGCGAGCATCCGGCTTCTAGCCGTAGGATGCCCACCTCTTTGGACATGCCCAAGCACTGTTAGTCGAACTTCGCATCCTGTTCGTTTATGAATCTGTTTTGCGAGTTTTCTTGTGCCTTTTACTCCTTCAGCGGCTACTATTATGCTTGAGCGTTTTCCTTTCTTTATGCTTTCGAGTATGTCGTTGCATATTTCATCCGCGTTGAAGCCTAGCTCGGGCACGAGTATGTTTTCCGCTCCGACTGTTAAGCCTACGGTTAACGCTAGGAAGCCGCGTTTTCTCCCCATGACCTCCACTATGAAGACTCTTTCATGCGAAACAGCGGTGTCTCGAATTTTGTCTATCTCCGAGACCGCTGTATTAACCGCCGTGTCGAAACCTATCGTCTCCTCTGTTCCGTAAACGTCATTATCAATCGTAGCTGGAACCCCAACTATGGCTGTGTCGGTTTGCTTGCTTAGGGCGTAAGCCCCTCGGAAAGAACCGTTTCCCCCAATAACGACTAGCCCGTCGATCCGGTTTTTCTCCAAAGTTTCAGCAGCTTTTTTAATGCCTTTTCTGGTGCGAAACTCTGGACACCTAATCGTTCGAAGAATTGTTCCGCCAAGGTGAATTATGCCGCCCACAGCGCGCGGGTCGAGACGCATGAAACTGTTGTTTATCAAACCCTCGTAACCTCGGAGAAAACCGTACACCTGAAGCCCCTTAGGATAAGCGGTTCTAACCACTGCACGTATCGCAGCGTTCATTCCCGGAGCATCACCGCCGCTTGTTACCACGCCTATCCGCTTCAGCACAAGACCCTCCAAATATTCACTCATCTTATGTTAGAACTACGCTTAAAGAATTTAATAACAACAGTAAAGAAAAGCCTACCCCATGCTTAAAGACCATGCCTTTCGAGAAGAACTCGCCAAGGATTTTGGAAAGACGAGAAGAGAAAGGAAAATACTGTTGTGATTTTTCTAGAAGCTTTTTGCCAGCTTATCCTTGACTTCCTTGATTTTTTTCTCCAGTTCTTCAACTTTTTCCTCGTTGTCTAGTTTTTTGTAGCAGTCTCGGGCGTATTCTAGCGCGCTGACCGCGAAGCGGTCGAAGCCTTTGCTGAAGGCTAATTCCGCTGACTCTAGGAATCTTTCCGCAGCGGTTTCGTAGTCTTCAACGAGAAAGCTGCATTCCGCTGCTTTGAACAGCGTATAGGAAGCGTCGAAAACGTTTCCGTATTTCTTATACAACTGCGAGGCTTCGAGAAACTTTTCTATGGCTTCCTCGTATTTTCCCAAATCGCTCAGAGTTGTTCCTTCACGGTGAATTTTTATAGGGTCTTCCTTTTCGCTCATAAACCCACCTTTTGCGGTATACATAGAACAGAACGCTTTAAAAGTTTACCTTCACTATGCTCGAACAGAAATGGAAAAAGGAAACTCAGCGAAGCTTCCGCAGAAAGGCGTATACACCTTAATAATTAAAGTTGCAAAAGAAATAAGAATACGCATAGGCTCGCTAGGGCTGCAAAAATTCCGTGAAGGATACTACGCCTACACGGGCTCAGCGTTAGGTGCTTCTGCTACAAGCTTGAAAAACCGTGTTCGCAGACATCTCCGTAAAGCTGGAAAGAAAAAACGTTGGCACATAGACTTTCTCTTAGCAGACGAACACGTCCAAATAGAAACGATAATAGCGGCGTCTACAAGCCAGAAAAAAGAATGCGAAATAAACAAAAAAGTGAAAAAAGTTCTGAAAGCTGAAGCTCTGGTTCCAAAATTCGGAGCTTCAGACTGCAAAAACAAATGCGTCAGCCACCTACTATATTTGGGCGGAAACAGCGGAAAAAAGGCTATAGAAAAGATTTACGTGGAAATAGCTGGCGAGGCGCTTGTTATAGACCCGGATAAGCTTTATTTTCCGAAAACTCGAAAATTTCACGGTTGAGAAACGCTATGAAAATTCGTAGGGCACTCTTGGACGATGCTGAAAGGCTTTATGAAATCGAAAAGGAATGCTTCACCTTCGAAGCTCTAAGCAGAGAACAGATAGTCTCCTTTATCCGCGATAAAGACTCCACAGCTTTGGTGGCGCAGGTCAACGGTGAAATCGCGGGTTTCATCATAGGGAAAATCTACACGGCGAACGGTAAACACGCTGGGCACGTGATAACCATCGACGTAGCAGTCAAACATCGAAGAAAAGGCGTTGGAAAACAGCTTCTCGAAGCTTTGGAAAGGATTTTCTTGGAAAAAGGAGTAAAATTTTGTTATCTTGAGGCTCGGGCAGACAACATCTCAGCTTTAAACTTGTATCGGAAAATGGGTTACGTGGAACTGGAAAAACTTGAAGGCTACTACGGCGATGTTCACGGGATAAGAATGAGGAAAAACCTAAGGGCGCCATAAGTGCAGACCGGTTTTCGCGTCAAGGAACCTTCTCACCTCTGTTCCAACGCATTCCACTATGACAAGTTCAGCCGTAAAACTTACCACGCATCCGGAAAGCAGATGTCCACCGAAGGCTTCTCCTTGCTTGTTTGAAACAACCAGATGCACGTGAATAACCGCTCTGTCTTTTTCGTCTAGGGAAACATTGCCTATGGCTGAAACGATTTCTAAGGGTTCGTTCAACTTTATAGGCACGTATTTCTCGCCGTTGAAAAAGCCTAGCTGCGCCCGTTTCAACGAGCCTATTATGAAAAGTAATCCCGCTTTTATGTTTGCTTTTTCCACGCGCTTTGCTATGGCTTCCAGCAGGTCTTCATCTTCCACTAGACGAGCAAAAAATATGCGTCCAACTTTGGCTTCGGTCATATTCAACGTGTTATTCCTCCACTACGAGGTAACAATTGGAAATAATAATTTTTCTTCCTTGGCGCTGGAGGATAGTAAAACCTAAAAGGTATGAAAGCGCAAAAGTGTTCTTGGGAAAGTTTTATGGCAAATAAAAATGGAAAGCCTTCCCGGAAACTCGTTGCTTCTGCAGCTGTTCTTTTGAAAAATACCACGTGGAAATGTGGCAGAGTAGAGCGGCTGATAGTGGACTATCTAAGAAAACGCGCGCAAAGATTTGGGAAATTTCAGACGCCGGTTAGAGACATGTTGAACTATTTTCGGGTTAAAGGCAAAAAGCGGAACGTGTTTCTCGACGCTATTCGAAGGCTTGAGAAGAGACGCATAATAAAGATTGAGATACCTCACTGAGAAGAAACGGTGAAATAGTTGCTTTGAGAGGGCTCAACCGCGTGTTTAAGACTTCTCGGCTAGTTCCTTGGCGTTCGTAATCCACTTGCCGGTTATTTTTGGAGAAATCTCAAGTTTTGCGGCTAGTTCTTCAGCTGAAGCTTCTGCAAGGTCTTTTATGGTTTTTATACCTAGCCTTTCGAGTTGTTCGGCTCTCTTCGCGCCTATTCCCTTCACCTGCGTCAGCTCGCTTACCATCTCTTCTGTAACGGCTGCCTTTTTCGGCGCTTCCAGCACCTTCGGCGTTTGCGTGGCTGTAGGCGCTGGTTGGGGCGACGTTGGGGCGACGGTTTTTTGAACTATGGTTTCAGCTGGTTTTTGGATGTATCCCAGCCCGAGGAATATGAAGCCGAGTACTGCTAGGGTTACTATCCAGAGGGTTTCAACCGTGTAGAGCGCTGTTATTGAGGCTGCGGCGGCGAAGCAAACTATGGCTATAACGTAAAGTATATAGTCTACTCGCATATTCGAACTCAACCTTTCCTTTCCAAACCTATAGTTCATACGGTTGAGCTTAAATAGTTTTCCAACATAATTGAGTTAAAAATGAAAAAGAAATGAGAGTTTAGAGTCTTTTGCCGAATTAGAGGCTAAATCTGTGTTTTCAGAAGCTCTTCTTCAGACGGCGGAGCCCTAATCAGACCAGCCTTCATTAAAGCTTCCACGGATTCCCTTGCGTTCTTGATTATGGCGACAGCTCTCTCCCATAGTTCTTGACGGCTCGGCTTCACCCGTGCCACGCCTTGTTCGATGGATTTCAGAGCGCATGCAACGGCTTCACGCGGAAAGACTTCCCACTCGTCCATTCGAGGCAGAATGTCGGCCTCGTGGATTCCTCGTTCTTCGGCGAACTTCGCTAGCTCTTGCGCTGCAGCGATGCACATGTCGTCTGTAACTGTTTTGGCTTTAACATCGAGGACTCCTCGGAAAATTGCTGGAAAGCCTAAACTGTTGTTAACCTGGTTTTCGAAGTCGCTTCTTCCGGTTGCAACTATCCGTGCGCCGGCTTCTTTTGCTTCCCATGGCCATATTTCAGGTATGGGGTTTGCACATGCGAAGACTATGGCGTCGTCTGCCATGGTGGATATCCATTCTTTTTTGATGGTGCCGGGTCCGGGTTTTGACGCTGCTACCACGGCGTCTGCTCCTTTGAATGCTTCGGCTATCGTGCCTGTTCTCCCTTCAGCGTTGGTTTTTTGGGCAAGTTCGTATTTCCACGGGTTTTCTTCCTTGAGGGTTTCCATGTCTTCTCTTCCAGCGTGAATTATTCCTTTGGTGTCTACCATGATTATGTTGCCGGGTTTTATTCCCCATCTTATGAGCACGTAGGCTGTGCGCATGTTAGCTGAGCCAGCGCCGACGAGCGTTATTTGCGCTTCTTTCGGGTCTTTGCCGACTATTTTGAAGGCGTTTATGAGCCCGGCTAGAATCACCGTTGCGGTGCCTTGCTGGTCATCGTGCCAAACCGGAATTTCAAGTTTTTCCCTCGTTTTTTCGAGTACGTAAAAGCATTTGGGTTTAGCGATGTCTTCGAGGTTTATTCCGCCGAAGGTTGGTTCAAGGAGTTCGCATGCATGCACTATTTCTTGCGGGTCTTTGGTGTTGAGGCATATTGGAAAAGCGTCTACTCCGCCTAGATATTTGAAGAGCAGAGCCTTGCCTTCCATCACCGGCATGGCTGCTTCGGGACCTATGTCGCCTAACCCGAGAACTCTTGTTCCGTCGCTTACCACTGCCACGTAGTTCCAACGGTTGGTAAGCTCAAACACTTTCTCTTTATCGGCGTGTATAGCTCTGCAAGCCGCGGCTACCCCGGGCGTATACCACAACGCAAAGTCCTTATAGCTGCGGATGACGCATTTCGGGATTACCTGCATTTTTCCCTCATAGAAAGCGTGCAACGGAGGCGCCAGTTTCGCTGGTTTCTTCGCCTTTTCTAGTAGCTCTTCAACCGTGAGTTTTTTCTCTTCGCTCATTAGCTTTCACCTTTAGAGCTTTAATGCTTATCAACCATATATTTTAGGATTTAGGAAAAGCGCTGAACAGTTTTAGGTGCTACTTTGAAGTTTGCGTATTTTTTGGTCGAACACCTTTCGCAACATTGAGATGGGCAGGTATCCGTTAGCTGTTATCGTGTCGTGGAAGAATTTCTCGTCGAACCGGTCACCCATCTTCTGCTTAACTTCTTCCTTCAGCTTTAGGATTAGGTGTTTGCCTAGGAGATATGAAAGCGCGTAGCCCGGCGTCTGCGTGTAACGTTTAACCTCGGCTACAGCGGCTTCCCTCGACATTCCGGCTTCTTTCATCAGCATTTCCACGGCTTCCTCGAAGCTCAATTCGCCCCTTGAAAGCTTGACATCCACGATGATTCGAACAGCCCGCCAAATCATGTCGTTGACCTGTATGAAACGCGTCTCCAAACTCTTCGTGAAGCCTTTTTCAGCCATCATTTCCTCGCAGTAGTGCGCCCACCCCTCAATTGTTTCGATTCCTTCGGCTAACAGCCTGATAAAGCTTCCACGGTTAGATATAGCTCCCTGAAGGAAGTGTCCAGGAAAAGCTTCGTGAACAGCCGTGTTCCTTATCGACGGATAGTTCAGGTGTTTGCCTATGTTAGATGGGTCTTTCGGTCGTGTTACGAGGTATATGCCTATTTGGGGCTTGTCGAATTTCGCTGGCATCATCAACCCCGCGAAGGGAATAACCGGCTTCAGAAAAGCCGGGGTCTCCTCCACGAGTAAGACGTCTTCGGGGTAAACCGTGGCTATGCCTTTTTCTTGAACGAAGCGTCGAGCCTCTTCCATGGCTTTCCGTGTGGCTTCCAAGGCTTCCTCGAAGGTTTTAGGAGCGTTGCTCTCTATAATCTTCATAACTTCTTCAACAGACTTTCCGGGAGCGATTTGCTGTGCCAAGCGTTCCCTTTCAGCCTTCAACTCTTCCAGGTATTTCACGCCCAGCTGGTAAATTTCCTCCGAGTTCATGCCCAGCTCGCGCAGTTGAAGAAGCTTTTCGAACTTTTCCTTTCCAATAGCCCATTCCTCTTTTGTTCGAGGAAGCAGGCTTTGAAGCCATTCCATATGTTTCTTCAGTTCC
>QMXC01000067.1 GCA_003661945.1 Candidatus Bathyarchaeota archaeon
CCTCTCTTATGAAGCGAATAAACCATTTTTCCAAGCTCTAGGGCTTTCTTCAAGAATTTTGTGTCGGCTTTTCTTTTTTGCACGCCGAAAGGCGGATTTTGTATTACGGTGTCGAATTTTCCTCTTACCGCTTCTATATCCGCTGCAATCCACCGTGTTTTTTCCTTGAAACCTAGTTTTTCTGCGTTTTTCTTCGCCGTCTCAACCGCTGTTTTGTCTATGTCCACGCCTATTGCTTGTTTTGCTCCTAGAAAGGCTGCTCCTATCGCGAGTCTTCCGGTTCCGCATCCTAGGTCGAGAACATTTTTTCCAATTATGCTGTTGTAGGTGTAAGCAGCTAAATAGAGGATTTCTGCCGCCGTGTCTGGTGGAATCGTGTATTGTTCTAGGCTGGCTTTAGGCGACGGATGAGGCTCTACCTCGGTGAGCAGTTTCTCTAGGTCTAGTTTCCGAACCATCCTCCGCTGCATAGTTTTTCCCAGGATTTTTCGCCGAGCATCACGGCGAACGCTTCAGGTGTGAGAACGGGTTTGGGGAATTTCGAGGCTTCGTCGAACCCGACTCTTGGGCATGCGGTATTAACGTAGGCCTCTAATGTTGGAAACTGCATCAGCGTTTCAGGAGTTATTTCCCTCAAGGCTAAAAGAAACGCGTTTTTTCCAGCTTTAACCAGTTTTTCCCTGATTTTTTCAGCTTCTTCTGTTCTTTTTTGTCCTGTCTTTAAGCCTATGATTATTCCGATGTTTTTCGCTTCTTTTGCTTCTTCTATTGCTGCCCATCTCTGACTGATTATTCGTTTCGTTTCCTTCTCTACAGTGAATGTGCGTTTCTCGTAGGGGTCTGCTACCACTGTTGGTTTACCTGACGCCAGTTCAACGCCTATTGCGTGGAAGCGTCCTCCGCCTAGGAAGAGGAAGGCTTCAACCTCCTTTTTTACGGCTTTCACGTTGCTGTAGTTGCATCCCGTTACTTGTCCAGCATAGGGCAAGCATCCCGCGTCCCCTACAGCCACGGTTTTATCCGCTTCTAGAAGGAGTTCTTTAGCGTTTTCTAACATGTGAATGTGCTGAACCGTTGTGGCTAACCCTATTTTCTTGTAATCTTTGAGCAGTGCTAGGGCTTTCTTTACGGGTTTTTCGATGTTCAAGTTTGCTCTGGCTTCTATGTATAGTGTGGGGATTCTCTCGTGTTTCAGCATTTTTGTGTGTCCAAAGTGAACGATTAGGTCGGCTCCCAACGCTTCAGCGTCTTGTAACGCGAGGTCGCATGCGCCGTAGCATGGGTCTGCGGAGATTATGGGCATGGCACCTAGTTTCTGAATGAGCTTTGCCAAGCGTGGGGCTTCGGGTTTTAATCCTTCTGGAAGCTGCAACAGAACCTTTTTCGCTTCGAGTTTCATGATTTCTCGTTTTAGTTTTTCCTCTTCAAGGTCGAAAATTCTCATAAGGGTTCATTCCCCTTCAAGGCGGAAAGCTATAGAGTTTGAGAAGGGCAGGGTTCATCGTGAACTGTTTATTCCCATTTGGGAGTCCATTCCCCGTCTTGTCTTGGCTTCTTGTTTTTCTGTCCAAGGCAGCGTTCACGTATTTCCGCTATCTGTTCTAGCAGTAGTTTCTGTTCTATGCTTGCCACGAGTTTTCTCGTGTTTACGACGGCGTCAGCGTTTACTGATATGCTGTCTATTCCGCAGCGTACGAGGAACTCTGTGAAGTCCGGTAGGTTTGATGGTCCTTCGCCGCATATGGAAACGGTGCATCCTTTTTCGTGAGCCACTCGTATGAGGTGTGCGATTATCCGTTTTACCGCTGGGTCTCTTTCGTCGAAGTATCCCATCTGTCCCAGACGTTCGGAGTCACGGTCTATCATTAAGACTCCTTGCGTCATGTCGTTGGAGCCTATGGAGAAGCCGTCGCAAAGCTCGGAGAATTTGTCTGCTAAAATCGCTATCGAAGGTGTTTCAGCCATGAACCATACTTTGAAGTCTCTGCCGCGTTCCAACCCTTCCTCCCGCATTATTTCGAGGCATCTCTTTGCTTCCCACAAGGTTCGAACCATGGGAAGCATGACCCAAACGTTTTTCAGACGCCACTCCTCGCGGCACTTCCTTATGGCTTGACATTCCAGTCTAAACGCTTTTTCATACCATTCGCTTATGTAGCGGCTTGCCCCTCTCCATCCCAGCATGGGGTTTGCCTCTTCGATTTCGTATTTTTCTCCGCCTTTGAGTTCGCGGTACTCGTTGGTTTTGAAGTCGCTAAACCTAACCACCACGGGGCGGGGTTGGATGGCTCTGGCTACCGTGGCGATTCCCTCGGCGAGCTTGTCCACGAATTTTTGAGCCTGCCCGGTTTCCAAGAGGTAGAGCGGGTGTTCTCCGATGTAGCTGGCGAGTATGAACTCGATCCGCATTAGCCCTATTCCGTCGAAAGGCAGGTGTTTGTAATCTTCAATTTTTTCGGGAACGCCTAGGTTCATCAGTATTTTAGTGGCGGTTACTGGCGCTGACTGAACAACGCTTGTTGCCGTGGCTGTGGGCGCTGGTGCGGCGGTCGAGGTTATTGTGGGTATTAGTCCCTCGTAGACTACTCCGCTTCGGGCGTCCACCGTGTATTCCTTCCCAGTCTGCATGGTTTTAGTCGCTGTTTCGGTGCCTACCACGCATGGAATTCCAAGTTCGCGGCTTACGATGGCTGCGTGGCATGTTACTCCACCCTTGTCGGTAACAATGGCGCTTGCCATTTTCATAAATGGAACAAAGTCCGGGTTTGTCATAGGCGTTACGAGGATGTCGCCTTTCTCCATCACTTTGCCCGCGTCTACTGGAGAAAAGACAACTTTTGCTTTGCCTACGCCTATGTCTCGTTTCCCAGCAGCTATGCCCCTAGCCACGACTTTCAGTTCTGCGGCTGGCTTGAAACTTACCTCTTCCGGTTTTTCCGCTTCTGGCTTTTTCATGCTCCAAACAGTTTCAGGTCTTGACTGAACTATGAATATGTTTTCTGGAAAGTTTGCGTCTCGTTCAATTGCCCATTCGATGTCTTGAGGATGTCCGTAGTGTTCTTCGATTCGTTTACCTAGCTCTGCAAGTTTGATTACTTCTTCGTCGGTCAAGCATGGCTGCGCTTGTCTTTCCGGAGAAACCTCGAGATGAACGGTTTGTCCAGTCTCAGGGTCTCGGACGTATTCAACTGTTTTCTTGCCTATGCGTTTGTCAACTATCTGCAACGTCTGTTTGTCCACTATATAGTCGTCGGGTGTCACCGCGCCGGAAACAACTGATTCACCTAGACCATAGTTTGCTTCAATCACTATTTTGTTTGGGTCTCCGGTAACGGGGTTTATGGTGAACATTACGCCGGCGGCTCTAGAGTTAACCATTTTTTGGACGCCTACGCTTATCAGGACCTTTTCGTGGGGGAATCCTTTCTGGGTTCGGTAAAATATGGCTCGGGGAGTGAATAGGCTAGACCAGCACTTCACCGTCTTTTTTAGCAGCTCGTCTATACCCTTCACGTTTAAGTATGTTTCTTGCTGTCCAGCGAACGAAGCGTCAGGCAGGTCTTCAGCTGTAGCGCTGGAACGAACAGCTACGAACGTGTCATTCGTGTTTGTTCTTCTATTCAGTTCTGCATAGGCGTTTCTGATGGCTTCTTCGATTTCTTGAGGCATAGGTGTGGACTCAACGAGTTCGCGGATTCTTCTAGAGGCTTCTTCATATTGGTTCGGGTCGTTTATGTCCGTGACTGTTTCGTTGATTATATCGTAGATTTTCTGGGCTATTCCGTTTTCCTCTATAAACTTTTTATACGCGTAGGCTGTTATGGCGAATCCCGGTGGAACGGGTATTCCAGCCTTTATCATTTCGCCCAGATTAGCGTTTTTTCCACCAACAAGAGCCACGTCTTCTTTTCCGAGGTGTTCAAACCATATTACTAAATCTCTTCTTTCTTCAACCATTTTCTGTTTACTCCTTCTTTTTCATGCTTAAGCGAGCCTAATCTGGCGGAAGCTTTTCCACCACTATTCTGCATGGAATAGGAAGCTTAGCTTTCCCGCGTTTCAAAGCTTCCTTCGCGGTTTCTATCTGTTCACTGTTCACGTTAACAGTGATTATGGTTTGATTCGGCTTCACGCGGGCTGCGGTTCCTATTGGTTTGCCGAAAGCCCGCCGCATTCCGTCTTGAAGCCGGTCTGCGTGAGCTCCAAAAATCATCTTGTTTTCCCTAAGAATTGTATGCGGGTAAGGTAAAATGCGTAGGCAGTACTCTTTTCCGAGGTGTCTGCTTAAGTGCCTGTTTACGGCTACTCGCGCGGCTTCCAGCGCGTTGTGGCGAATTTGAGCTTTTTCCAAAGCTACTAGCCGAAGCTGGTATTCATATTTGGCTGTGGGGTTGCCCATGGTGAATTTTGTGATTTTCGGCATAGGCAAGCTTTTAACATACTCTTTCCTAGTGTACGGCTGCCCTTTCACCGCTCGGTAATTACGTGCACGCATTTGCTTTCCCTCTTCTGCAATGCAAAATTGCAGTATTTAAGGAGTTCGTTTGTTGAAAAGCCTAATTACAATTATGAACCCTAAATACATCTTCCAGATACAACTTCGCGTTTACGTGAGCCGTTTATTGCTGAACCATGTTTTAGCTAGCTCCTCGTAGTTCGGGAACACTTCCCTTAGTATGGGAATATACATTTGAATCTCCTCTCGAGTCATGTACTGAAACTGGTATGGTCCAGTATACGGCGATGGGGCGCCTTCTCTGGTTTCGAATTCTATGTGCATGAAGGGGTCGCCGCGTCTGATGGTTATGGGCTTGCGGTCGTTGCTTAAGTTAACTATTTCAAGCGCCAGCCTCCCGACGAACCCGCTGTGAACTTTGGCTGCGTTGAGGAAGGAAAGCCCCATCCGTCCGTACTTGCTTTTCGCTGTTAAGTGCGCCACGAAATTCGGCGGTGTGAAAACGATTTCGTAGGAAATGATGTTCTGGTGTTCCAGATAATGGAGGGTTGTCTCATCCCGCACGGTTAGAACGTAGCTGTCTCCGTCTAGCAAGCTGTAGTCGAAAGGATATATGCACCGGTATTTTTCGATAAGCTCTTTCAAACGGTCTTTTCCAAGTATACACATTCCTAACAGGCACCTCGTCTGCTCCTAGCAAAATAACGCGTTCAAGTTATATAGTTTTTTAACACGCCTATGAAAGCTTTCGCACAGCCCTTATCAACACTATGGATTCGAAAAAACCAACCTCTCGTTTAGCTATCACCTCGGCTTCTAATCCCATCTGCGCGAACTTCTGTAAGGTTTCATCAATGTTTGAAAGGCTAGATTGAACCAGAAGCACTCTGCCGTTTTCGGCGAGAAAGCTCGAAACCTTCGAAATGAAAGCGTCGATTACTTCTCTACCGTTTTGTCCCCCGCTCCAAGCTTTCTCAATTAATGTCTGCTCTTCCGTCGGCTCGGAAGGGAGATAAGGCGCGTTAAAGGCTATTAGGCTAAATTTCTCGTCTGGCTTTATCGGTTCGAAGAGGTTGCCGAGTCGAAACTCTATCTTCCTGTGGATTCCATTCAGCTTCGCGTTTTTTCCCGCGCATTTTAAAGCGTAAGGGTTTATGTCCGTCGCCACGACCCTGCCGCCCTTTTTAGCCGCGAGCACGCCTATTATTCCGCATCCGGTTCCCATGTCTAAAACATGTTCTCCTTTTTTCACCTCGAGATTCTCGGCGAGAAGAAAAGTGTCTTCAGCCGGCTCGTAAACGTTCTCGTCTACGTGAAAGACGCAGTCTTGATAGAATGTTTTCTTACCTTTTTTCGAGTTTAGCGTAGAGTTCATTGGCTATCGCTCCAAAGTCTTCAGGTGCGAGGGTTCTCACCCTTTTTTCGTGAAATAAGAGTGAATCGGCGATTTTAACGGCTTTAGCTCTACGCATGCCCTTCTTGTGAAGGAACAGCGTAACGGCGTTTCGCAGTTTCTTGTTGCGTTGGGTAAATAGGACGCGTAGCATTTCGTAGAAGAATTTCGGGTTATCTACTTTAAAAGGCGGGGTCTTTCGAGGTTTTAGACGTAGGACTACCGAGTCCACTTCCGGAGGCGGAAAGAAGCTTTCTTTAGGCACGTTCTCGAGGATTTCAACCTCTGCACGGTAGTATGTAGCAACCGTTAAACGACTGTAATTCTCGCTTCCGATGGGCGCGGTTAACCGTTCACCGAATTCCCGCTGGAAGGTTAAAACCGCGCATTTGAAAGGTTTTTCTAGAAGCCAGAAAAGCAAAGGCGAAGAAATGGAATACGGCGGGGTTGAAACAACCTTGTCGAAAGGTGGGACAGAAACCTTGAGTATGTCTCCCTCTATAAACTCCACGTTTCCCGTTCCTCGAAGCTCTCGACGCAGAATCCTTACAAGCCTACTGTCAACCTCAACGGCAAGAACACGCTTACAACACGGCGCTAAACGCCTGGTTAAGAAGCCGAAGCCCGCGCCTACCTCTAGAACCACGTCCTCTTCGCTGACAGAAGCGTAGCTCATCATACGGTCCATAAGCGCTTCGTCCAGCAAGAAGTTTTGTCCAAGCCGTTTTTTCGGAAAGATACGGTTTCGGCGAAGCAAGGTTTTGATTTTTCTCAGAAGCGAATATTCACTCGTGGTCATTTTTCGGTTTTTCATGTGCCTTAAACCGCTGCGAAA
>QMXC01000068.1 GCA_003661945.1 Candidatus Bathyarchaeota archaeon
CAACAGCAACAGCAGCAGCAATAACCTCCCTCTCAATTGTCAAAAAGGCTTTTAGAAAGGAAAAGCCATGAAAACCGCACTTCGAATGGTGGGAATAGCAACCACAATCATATGGCTTATGCTAGCCCTTTTCATAGTCACCGCAGTATATTCCGCTACGTTACTGGAAATCAACTTTGAAGAGCCACGGTTCTATGTTTCAGAGGACAACGTGCCCACTATTGCTTTCATCATAGAAATCAACAACAGAGGATACTATACATTGGAAGATTTCACGTTAGAAACAGAAATCCTATACCAGAACACCACTCAAATTTCCAGTAAAAAAACCTATGTGGCAGCCATCCCAGCTGGAGAGCAAACGTTAATTACTCACAGCCTTGCCTTCCACATTGACCATCTTCTTCTGAACGCGTCGGAACTTCTGTTTGAAGACGCCAACTTCACGGTGGTAAACCGGGTGAAACTGAACTTCACAAGCTTGCTTCCGATAATGGTTTCTGCAAACAACAGTTTTCCATGGGGCGCGCCTTTGTATAACTTCACGGTCGGCGAAGTAGCCTTTGAGCCTTACAATAGCACTCACTCCAAAGTATCCTTTCCAATAAGCTTTCAAAACCACGCTTTTTTCAATTTAACTGGAACTCTAAACGTCAAGGTTTTCGATGAAAGGAACAACCCGATAAGCGAGTCTGAACTACCCGTCAATGTTTTTTCACGGTCGGATTATTTTAACAAGCTTGAATTTTACGTCGAAAACGTGGAATCTGTGAATGTGGAGCGTGTAGAGCTGGTGTTCACGTCTGACTTGTTTACGTTTGGTCCTTGGGTGGTGCCTCTTGAAAAGTAGACGGCTGGCTTGGAACGCTGTGAAAGCTCTAGTGAAAGGTGTTGTAGGAGTTCTAGTTCTGGTGGCTATTTCGAAGTTTACAGCTCCTTTCAGCGAAGTCCTACCCAATTACGGTTTAACTTTTAACTTCTTCGCCATATTCTTTATTCTTCTCATGGTTGCTAGCGAATTGTTCTCCGGCACAATAGTCTGCCACGTGCTTAACATAGCTGGCTCTTTGCTTATGATGGGTTATTTCCTTTACGCTTTCAGCTCTAGCGTAATCGTGATAAACATGGAAAATATGGCGTTTATGGTTGATCTCCGGATTATTTTTTCGATAGCGGTGATGCTTAGCCTCGTGGGTTTTGCGAAGGCGCTTTTAGGGCTTGTAGGGTATTTGGCTGAAAACGTGAAAATGGAAGGCAAAACGTTGAAAGCTTAGACTCTTCGCCCTCTTCTTCCGCCTTTTCGACGGGTTCCGTCGTGAGGTACAGGCGTAACTTCCTCTATTCTGCCAATTCGGAACCCTGCCCTAGCTAGGGCACGTATGGCTGCTTGGGCTCCTGGACCCGGGGTTCTTGCTCCCGAGCCTCCTGGGGCGCGTACTTTTATGTGTATGGCTGTTATGCCTTTGTCTTTTGCTATGGTTGCTGCTGCCAAGGCGGCTCTCATCGCCGCATAGGGCGAAGATTCCATTCTGTCGGCTTTTACAAACATTCCGCCGGAGGTTCGGGCTATGGTTTCGGCTCCCGAGATGTCAGTTATGTGCACTATGGTGTTGTTGTAGGAGCTGTAGATGTGGGCTACTCCCCACTTTTCCTTCTTTGTGCTGCTCATCCGCTTTCACCTTCGCCTTGGGTTTTTGTTTCAGTCTGCGCCTGTCCCGTGGCAGTCATCATTATTGCCTGTCTTAGTTTATGCTCCGGGTTTGCCAGTGGGCTCTGCGGCGCATAGGTTATTTTGTCTTCCTCTTCTCGTTTTACTAAGTAGCCTGGGATGGTTACTCTTCGGTTGTTTATGGCTATGTGTCCATGGACTATGAGCTGTCGTGCCTGATATATGGATTTTGCCAAGCCTTTTCTGAAAACCACGGTTTGCAGCCGCCTTTCGAGTATGTCCTCGACTGTTAGGTCGAGCACGTCGTCGAGCACTGCGGTTTCCGGGAGAATTCCAAGCCTATAAAGCTTTGACAGAAGCTGTTTTTCGAGCACTCGTCTTTCTTCTTCGGTTTTTCCCAGCAAAGAACGAGCGATTCCTCGAAAGTTCGACACCATAGTCTTGTGCCGCCACAGCTCCCGCTTATTCCTCAGCCCATACTGTCCTAGAAGCTTTAGTTCTTCTTGTAAGATGTCGGCGCGCCACGGGAATCGCGGAGTCTCGTATTTCTTCCTTTGTTTTTTCGGGTCTCCCATTTTATGGTCCTCGCTTCTTCTTCACTCCAACAGCTTTTCCTATTCTTCCGGTTGTCCGTGTTCTTTGTCCCCGAACCTTTAGCCCATAAGCATGGCGGTATCCCCGCCAAGACTTCATTGATTTCATTCTTTCAATGTCGGTTTTCACCTTAAAAGTGAGGTCTGCCCCCGTTAACAGAAGGTTCTTCCCGGTTTCTAGGTCTTTTCTCCGGTTTAAATACCATTCTGGAATGTTGTATTTGTCCGGATTAGCTATTATTTCTTCTATTTTCTCTATTTTCTCGTCGGATATGAACCCTATTCTTGTTTCCGGGTTTATTCCGGCCTTTTTGACTATGAGGTGGGCTAGGTTTATTCCTATGCCTTTTATTTTCGAAAGCGCGTAGGGTGCTTTTAGGGTGCCGTCTACGTCTGTTTCTCTGATTCGTACTATGTGTCGAAACTCCTTTGGCATGTTCTTTCTTCCGTTTCTGCGTAAACCTACTACGGAAATAACGCGTATTTTATTTAAACTTTCCTTCAATACCTCTAGAAATAGAAGCAGGTGTACGTTGCTATGAGCGGAACTGAGCTGGAAGACGCTGTTGCAGAGGCTTTCCGGAAAAAGGGATACATAGTTTTTGTCCGCAAAAACCACTGCGACGTTCTAGCTGTTAAGCCGGACATGACGCTAGCGTATCTTATTGAATGCAAAGACTACGCATTATCGCGGAAACAGCAGTTTCTAGCTGTACGCGAATTACACCGCAACTACACTCACGCGCTGGAGCTCCTAATCAAGCACCGTCTTTTCCCCGACAAAATACTGAAGGTTCTCGTCGCCAAAGGATTCGCCTACCGCTCTCGCGGAATACTACAATACACGCCGAAAGCCTTCATCAAGCATGTCACTTCATAACTCTTTCTCGTAAACTATTTCCACTCCTTCTGGAGCCTCAAACCCGACTTCTTTCATAGTTGACACTAATGATTCATCGTTACAAGCGAAACCGTAAACCTTCCTAGTTCCCGCTTCGAAGCAACGCGTCAACAGGAAGCTGAGCATATCAATTATAGCTTCTCTGCTTCCGTCAACATAGCACGTTTGAAGAGTGTTTTCCTGCCACATTCTAGCTGTGGAATCGTCAATCAAAATCAAGCCCTGTATCTGCGCATCTCCTTCGTAGACTATAGCTTTTTTCTCACGTAGAAAACGTTCTAAATCTTCCCTTGTTAGCGAATACCATCGAAAAAGTATGGTGTATAAGCCCGCTGACCTTTGGAAGATGTTCGATTCTTGCAGAAACTTCCATAACGCGTTCAGGTCTTCTGCTCTGCCCCATCTAGACTTCAAACTATCAAGACGCCGAATCTTTTCGGTTTTCATTTCTACGAATTCGGCGATTGGGGTGAACCCGAGTTTTTGAAGCACTATTCGTGCGGCTTTGTTGTCCGAGGACGTTACGAGCCTAGCTTTGACCGCGCCGTTACGCTTCGCGTACTTCATGCACTCCTTCGCGATGGCTGTAGCTATTCCTTTGCGTCTATGCTCCGGCGCTGTTCTCGCCGCGCTTAGCCAAGCCTCTTTTTTGCGCTTGTCCACCCGCACATGGGACATTCCTACGGGTACGCTACTTATAGTGGCTACGAAGATTTTTCCATCTGTTTCCTTCATCCACTTGTCCCAGAACTGTGGAATGTAGTCGCCCCAGCTCCAGGTTTTCTCGCAGAACTTGAATACGGCTTCGCGGTCGCTGTTTCGGGCTGGTCTGACAACGATTTCTTCCTTCATTCGGGTTCCCGTTTATAGTCAGGGTTGTTCGGTTTAAATTTCAGTATTATTTCATGAATCGTAATATAGGTTAAATTTTAAAAGGTGAAAGGTATATTCAGAAATAAGAATTTAGAGTTGGTGTATAAGATTGGCGAGAGGAGAAGAGGAGAAGGTTAAACGCATTCTAACAGACCCGAGGCTTTCAGCAATCAAAGCCATGCTCGAGAAAGACCACGCGATAGACTGCCTTTTCTTGCTATACATGGGCAGGGGCAAGTGGAAGGAAGCTAAAGAGTTTATGCGTGAAAACGGGCTTACCCTAAGCGACGGCACTTTCCGCGCTAGGATGATGGAAATCGAACGGCTAGGCTTCGCCGAGGCAAAGCGCATTGACCCGTTGAAGAGGTATTACGTGAAGACGAAGTCCGGTGAGAAGCTGGCTCGATTGTTGTTGGAGCTTTTCGACCGCTTAGAGTAACAGCTTTTGTTCAACAGTTTAGCTGGTGTACTTTTCGGGTGCATTAGTGTTTCTTAGGTTTTTGTTGTTTTTGTATTGTTGTTGTGCAAAGCGTTAATCTAGTGTCTTAAGTCGTAAGATTTAAATCCAAAAGATGTGTTTACTATCACGTGAACCCCAAAAGGAGGGATAAAAAGAAAATGAAACTGTTCAAAAACAAGAAAGCCCTAAGCCCCGTCGTCGCATCAATCATACTCATCGCCGTAACCGTCGCCGTATCAATCGCCGTAGCCGCATGGATGGGAGCACTAACATTCACATTCATGGGCACAGAAGAAATAAAAATCACAGACTTAGACTTTGTTTCAGGAACCACTGAATACATTAACGTTACAGTCAAGAACACAGGAACAAATCCCGTAACTATAAATGAAGCATGGGTTAACGGCGTAAAACAGACAATTTCACCCTCGTCATTTACAGTACCAGCTAACGGAGTGCATTATCTAGCGATACAATACAACTGGGACTCTGGTAACACTTACGAGGTTAAGCTAGTGAGCTCTTCTGGAAACGCTTTCTACAGAACCGAAACTGCTCCATCTTCGTAGGTTTGTTGAGATTGGGGGTAGGGTGGGCGAAGTCTCCGTCAAACCAAAACCCTTTCTTTATTCCCCTCTGGAGGTGCAAACAAAATGGTGGTTGAAATAAAAGAATACGATTCCGCAGAAGAAATAGCACGAGCCCTAGACCGTGAAATATCCGAGACAAAAAGCACTCTAGGCGAATACCTACGCCGCCTAGACGAAATCCGCGCCCTAGCGGAAAAATCGAAAAAAATCCGTGACGTAGTGATGAAGCTGGCAGGCAAAAAAGCCATAAGCGAAAGCCTAGGCGAAATCACAATCGGCAACCTGAGCATAGTGCTCGATGCTAACCCGTTCCACGAACTCACGGCGATCGAAGAGGTTGTTCGCAGCCAGCAGGAACGTCTCTTAGTATTGCAGAAAGCCCGAGAAGCCCTAAAATGGATGGACCAGCTAGGCGACACGGAAGGACTAAAATACTTGGTGCTTGAAAACGACGGCGTTCCAGAGCGAATACTATTCAAAATCTCGTAATGCACGTTTGGCTCATAGGAGTTGAAAATTGATGGAAAACGAAGTTTACGCTTTCGCATTGGAAACCGCGCTTTCAGAGATACAGAATCTCTGTCCCGAGATAACCCATTCGTTCATATTCACCCACGACGGCGAACTGCTGGCAGGAGACAAAGCCACCGACCGTAAAACCATGGTTCGCGTGGTCGACTCCTTTGACGGCGTACTCGAAAAAGCCGACTCTCTAGGTGGCATAGAAGAAATCACCCTCCAAGGAAGCAAGGGCAGAGTACAAGTCTCCTGCATAAACAAAAACCTCTACATGGTCACAGTAACCTCGAAGAAAGCAGACCCCACCTACGTAAACATGGTTTCCCGCGTACTTATACCAACAGTTCTAAAAATGCTAGAAAAACTCAACCCTACCTCCCTCAAAAACACGTTTCCACAGAAAAACGAAATCCTAGAAAAACCCAAGCCCGAACCTGAACCCGAGCCAGGAAAGCCAGAAATAGACCTAAAACTCGACCTACCAGCCGAGGTAAGCCTAGAGAAAACCGAAGAAAAAGAGGAAGAACTCTCCCCAGAACCATGGAAACCCGAAGAGGAACCGGTACTCGAAGAAACCGAAGAACCGGAACTACCAGAAAAACCGTTAGAAATCCCGACAAGCCAACTAATCGTAGACACAATCGGCGGGCTCCTCGTAAAAGGCGACACGGTGCGAATAGACAAAAACCTACTCGACGAATGGGCTGAACTCTGCGGCGAAGAAAAAATAAAGGAAGTAGAAATCGAAACCTTCACAGGCCAAACAGTCCAATGCAAAGTCAAACCAATAACCGACTCAAAATACAAAGATAAAGGATTAATAAGAATACCCGAGAAGCTCCGTCGAAAACTAGACGTTAAAAGAGGCGAACTCGTCCGAGTAAGCCCTTGGATAGAACCAAAAAACGAGGAAAAGGAAGAGAAAGAAAAGGAGAGTTAACAAAATGCCGAGAAAAAAAATCACCCAGGAAATAGCAGTTGAAACCGCTCTAATCGAAAACAAAGCAGAAGGTACAGACGCCGAAAAAATCCGCGCAAACCTAGAAAAAATAAAGA
>QMXC01000069.1 GCA_003661945.1 Candidatus Bathyarchaeota archaeon
AAGCCGCAGAAGAGAAAAACGTCGACCTAATTGTTATGGGCGCTCGGGGAATAAGCAAAATAAAAGAAATTCTCCTTGGAAGCGTAAGCCACGGAGTAGCCAGAAAAGCCCACTGCCCAGTGCTAATAATAAAATGAAAAAATGAAAATAATCAAGGAGAAACACAAAAACTTTATTGCAAATAGAGCCTTGATGGAACGGCAAGAGTTGGCTTATTTAAAGCCTAATAGGTTATGGCTATCCTGATTATGGTTTTTGCTGGTTTTCCGCAGAGGATACATTTTCCTTTGGGCTTCGTCTGCGTCTCTTCAGGTACGCCTAGTATTCTCGCGTCAACTGCTTCCTCGATTTGTTGTCCGCATTCGCTGTCTCCGCACCATGGAGCTTCAACTATTCCGGCGCGTTCGCTTATCAGCTGTTTTGCCTCTTCTAGGCTGCTGGTTTGAAACGTGTGTTTTTCGAGCCATTCCCACGCTTTTCGACGCATTTCCCGGGTCATCGTCTCCATCAACGAGCGTAAACGGCTTTCCAGCGCTTCCATTTTGCATGTTTCCCGCGTCAACGTGTCTCTTCTCACGAGGGTTGCTTCGTTGTTTTCAATGTCTCTTGGACCTATCTCTATGCGTATGGGAACGCCGCGTAGCTCCCAATGGTAATATTTTGCTCCCGGAGTCACGTCTTCTCTCGTGTCTGCTTCGGCTCTGAAACCGGCTTTTTTCAACTTCGCAACTACTTCCAAGCATTTCTTGTTGACGGTTTCGCCTTTTTCTTTGTAGGGGATAGGCACCACGATTATTTGGATTGGGGCTATTCGCGGTGGGAGCACTATGCCATGGTCGTCCCCATGAGCGATTAGCACGGAGGCTATTCCTCTTCCAGAAATTCCGGCGCAAGTTTGCCACACGTATTCATGCGTGCCGTCTGGTTTTTCATAAGTCACGTCGAAAGCCTTAGCGAAGTTTTGCCCTAGGTTGTGAACCGTTCCGATTTGGAGGGTTCTTCCGTCTGGGCAGAGCATGTCGAAAGCAATGGTGTATACGGCTCCCGCAAACTTGTCCCATTCGGGGCGTCTCGAGATTTTGTAAGCCACGCATAACTCGTCGAAGAATTTCCTGTAGTTTTCTATCTCCTCTTTCACTTCGGCTTCGGCTTCTTCAGCCGTCGCGTGGGCGGTATGAGCTTCTTTGAAGTCGAACTCCCTCATCCGAAGTATGGGACGCGTAGCCTTGGTTTCGTATCGAAACACCGTTACGACCTGATAGAGCTTTAAAGGGAGGTCTGTGTGGGCGCGTATCCACAAGTGAAGCATCGGTCCAAGTATCGTTTCGCTCGTAGGTCTTAAGGCATACCTGATTTTGAGAGGCTTCTGCCCGCCATGAGTAACCCAGAAACATTGAGCTTCGAATCCGCGGACGTGTTCAGCCTCTTTCGCAAGGGATGTTTCCGGAATCAAGAGGGGAAACAACGCTTCCTTGTGCCCTGTGGCGTCGAGTATGTTGCGGATTAGTTGGAACACGTTTTTGCGGATTTGGAAGCCGTAGGGAAGCCAGACCCCGCAGCCTTTTATCGGATAGCGGTAATCCATTATCTCGGCGGATATAAGTATGTCACGAAACCATTCGCCGAATTCGTTACGCCACCTTTCCCTCGAAACTTCCTTAGCCAAAGCACGCACTCTCTTCGAAGCTTTCACCTAGCCTAAATAAATTCTCATACATAAGTATTTTAACCATGTTAAACAACAATCTATAGTATTTCGAAAGTATACCGAGACGAATGAAAATGAAGGCTTTCCTAATAATCGGAGACGGGATGGCGGACCGTCCTCTAAAAGAACTAAACGGAAAAACGCCATTAGAGGCTGCTGAAAAACCCTTTTTGAACACGCTGGCGAAAAACGGAATATGCGGAATGATAGACCCTATTTCACCCGGGTTTCCACCGGGAAGCGACGTTGCAACTTTGGCTTTGCTGGGATACGACGCGCTTAAAGTATATACGGGCAGAGGAGCCCTCGAAGCGGTTGGTTCTGGAATAGAAATACTGCCGAGTGACGTGGCGTTTAGATGCAACTTCGCCACGGTTGACGAAAACATGGTTGTGATCGACCGGAGAGCTGGAAGAATCGCAACTTCTGACGCTGCGAAACTCGCAGAGGCAATACAGAAAGCCTTGTATGGAGAAGAGTTTGGAGCTGACGTGTTGTTTCAGAACACCGTGGAGCACAGGGCAATCCTACGGTTGAGAGGGCCAAATCTTTCCACGATGGTTTCAAATTCCGACCCAGCTCATGTAGGGCGGCGGGTAGAGAAAATTAAGCCGTTAGATAACACCGTTCAAGCGGCTAGAACCGCGGAAATAGCTAACCGGCTTATGGAGTTTTTCCACAAAATTTTGAAAAACCACGAAGTGAACAGGGAAAGGGAGAAAAAGGGGCTGCCTCCGGCGAACATCATCTTGTTCAGAAGCGCTGGGAAGCTTCCAGATATAACTCCGCTTCCGTTGAAATACGGAGTCCGTGCAGCGGTCATATGTGCTTTGCCTTTAATCAGAGGGGTATGCAAACTCGCTGGGATGAAGCCGATTCCCGTAGAAGGCGCAACCGGTAGCTACACAACGGATGTTATGGCTAAGGCTAAAGCCGCTGTTAAGATATCTGAATCTTACGACTTCATCTTGGTCCACATAAAAGCCACAGACCTAGCTAGCCACGACGGCAAAATCGACAAGAAAATAGAAATAATAGAAAAAATTGACAGCCTAGCCGGATATATATTCGAAAACACTAGCCGCGATGAAACTTATATTGCGGTGACAGCCGACCACACCACGTCCACAGTTACACGAGAACACGAAGGAGACCCGGTTCCACTCGTTTTGTGCGGACCTTACGTTAGAACAGACGACGTTACGCAGTTCGATGAAAGGGCATGCGCGAAGGGAGGACTTGGGAGAATCCGAGGCAAAGACCTAATGCCAACAATAATGAATTTGCTGGGTAAAGTCAAAAAATACGGCGCCTAGAGACGTGTTTAAAAGCAGCGTCTGCCCATGATATTTGCGACAAGTAGAAGGCGTCAAAAATGAGTAGCGAAGACAAAAAACATATAACGCTTGTTCACGGCGCTGGCGGAAAAGCCATGCACGAACTCGTGAAAAGATATATCCTAAAGTATTTTAGCACACGCGCCGTAGAACCAGTGGTTCCCGTGCCTCTCGAAGCATTGGATGACGCTGCTGTCGTCGGCGACACAGTTTTTAAAAGCGACTCTCACGCCGTCAAGCCTATATTTTTTCCCGGAGGAGACATTGGACGTCTCGCTGTCTGCGGCACAGTTAACGACATAGCAGTTTTAGGCGCCGAGCCGGTCGCCCTAGCCTGCGGCTTCATCCTCGAAGAAGGATTGCCTTTTTCGGACTTTGAGAAAATCTTGTCGAGCATGAAAAAAGCATGTGAAGAAGCAGAGGTCAACGTTGTTACAGGCGACACGAAGGTTGTGGAAAAGGGCGCTCTAGGCGGATGTGTCATTAATGTTTCGGGGATGGGGAAACGAACTGAAGCCTTGGAGCATAATCTCGCTGTTGTGAGAAAATACCGTCCCAGCTTTAAAGCCCGATGGGTTCTCGACTCTAACCTGCGAGCAGGCGACAAGATAATCTTATCCGGAACTTTGGGCGACCATGGGTTAGCCGTTTTGTCAGCGCAGGAAGGAATAACATTTGGAAGCAGCATAGTTTCGGATGTTAAGCCATTGAACCACATGATAAAACGTTTGCTAGGCGAGGTTGGCGGAATACTAGCAATGAAAGACCCTACGAGAGGAGGCTTAGCCGACGCCTTGAACGAGTGGAACCAAAAATCCCACATAGGCATACTCATCTACGAAAACCGAATTCCTATAAAACCCGACGTCCGCGCCGCATGCGAAATGCTTGGAATAGACCCGCTTGAAGTTGGAAACGAAGGAAAAATCATCATAGGTGCCGTACCCGAAAAAGCAGAACAAATCCTTGAAACATTAAAAAGCACAGAAGAAGGAAAAGATGCGGAGATAATCGGTGAAGCAACAGACGAATTCGACGCAGTCGCAATGCAAACCGTAGTAGGCGGCAAAAGAATAATCGCTCAGCCACTAGGCGACCCAATACCAAGAATCTGCTAAAAAGAAAGGGGTTAACTTGGTGGTGGAGGCGGGGGAGGAGCTTCCGACGGTTGCGCTACGGGAGTTTTAATCGAGAAGAAACCTACGGCAATTAGTATCCAAGCAATGAGCAGTATTATTACACCTATGAGAACTATGGTTAAAATAGCACCTATCAGTAGTAGTAGCCCGCCTGTGTCGAACATTTTTTCGCCGGATTTTGAAGAAAGCGTTGAAAAGGCTTTTCGGTAGAACACAGCTTGAAGTATGATGAATATAACTAACAGGATGACGCCCGCTATAATCCAAGCAGCAAAGGACGTTAATATCTGCTGGGGGTCCATCATCGAAGTCATGCTCAAACCTGCGAAAGCCGAAACGAAAATGGCGACTAGCGCTATTATTCCTATTACGCCGAAGATAAAGCCGTAAAGCGTGTCATTGAAAATTGTTGGTTCATTGTAGTAGTCTGCTAAGCCTTTCATAGCTACTAACACGAGAATTATGCCTACGAGGCTTAAGACTGCGCCGTATCCCGTGAAGGAAGCTATATAGCCGATTGCCACTAGTATGGCGCCTATACCACCTAGGGTTTTATTCGATTCCAAACTCATGGTTAAAACCTATCTAGAGTTCAAGTTTTCAGAATAAAAGGTTTTCTAGGGTTGAGAGAGTCTAAACTTTGGTTCCTCTGCTCTGTAAGTAGCTATAAAGCTCCTTTGCATAGTTCGCTAGGCTCTCGACGCGTTTAGCTAGTTCTTCCACTTTAACCTCAAGCCGAACTATTCTTTCGCGAAGCTCAACAACTTCCCGTTTTACATCTTCGTCCGACATATCGTTCCCAGTTCCTCAAAGATTGTTGAATTATTTAGTATTTATTTGCTTCGCCCATATTTGGCATGTTCCTTCGGTGCTTACCATGCATGGTCCCTTCGGCGACTGCGGGGTGCATTTTTTCATGAAAAGCGGGCATTGGTTGGGTTTTATTTTTCCGATTATTACGAGGTGGCATTGGCATCCGGGGAGGAGGTCTCGGCTTTTTTCGATGCTTATGCTGTGGCGTTTTTTCGCGTCGTACATTGAGTATTCTCCGCGTAGCGTTAGCCCCGAGCCGGGTAGTCTTCCGAGTCCACGCCAGTTTGCCGCGACTACGGAAAAGGCTTGTTGCATGAGTTTTTGGGCTTTTACGTTGCCTTCTGGGGTGACGGCGCGTTTATATTCGTTTTCAAGCCGAGGCTTCTTCTCCTTTAGTTGCCGGAGAATCATTAGTATAGCGAACAGTACATCTAGAGGCTCAAATCCCGCTATCACCGTGGGCATGCGATAGGCTTCTGGGAAAATTCGATATGGCTCTGTGCCTATGATGGTGCTTACGTGCCCGGGGGCTATGAAGCCGTCTATTTGGAGGTCGCCTATTCCTAGGAGAAGCTCCATGGCTGGCGGGATAAGCCGGTGCGCCACGAGGAAAGAAAGGTTGGGCGGAGGCTTTTTCAGGATTTCTACGGCTGTGGAAGGCGCGGTTGTCTCGAATCCTATGGCGAAGAATACAAACTCGCGGTTCGGCTCATGTTTAGCCATATGCACAGCGTCAGAAACGCTGTAGACAACGCGGACGTCGCCGCCCTTTGCCTTAGCGTCTAAAAGCGAAAGCTCCGACCCGGGAACCCGTAAAAGGTCGCCGAAACACGTCACGGTTTTCCCTTCCAAAGCAAGCTTTACCGCAGCGTCTATTTCAGCCGCTGGAACCACGCAGACCGGGCATCCGGGACCAGCGATTACGTCTACTGTTGACGGTAGAAGACTGCGAAGCCCGAAATGCGTTATGGTCCATTCGTGTGTTCCGCAAACATGGCAGATTTTCACAGTGTATGAAGGCGCCAAACGGTGTATGCGCCGCACTATTTTTTCGGCGAGCTTTGGGTCTCGAAATTTTGATGCGTCCATGAGCATTTTATATCAACATTTTGACTCTTTTTATGAAGCAGTCTCTTCCGCCTACTATTTCAACTATTCCGCCGCATTTTGGGCAGTTAAGCGTAGGTGTCAACGTGTGAAACGCTGGGTCGTCCACGTAGTCAAAGCCTCCTTCATACCCGCATTCGGGGCATCTGACAACGCCTTCTTTCTCCTCGATTACGAGTTTTGAGCCTTCCAGAACCGTGTCTTTAGTCAGCATTTCATACCAGAAGCGCACTTGCTCCGGGTTCAGAAACATGAGTTTTCCGATTTCTATTCGAACTTCTAACACGCGTTTTGCATTGCGCTTTTGAGCTTCA
>QMXC01000070.1 GCA_003661945.1 Candidatus Bathyarchaeota archaeon
GGGAGTAAGCGTCGAAGTGGTTGACCCGAGAACTCTAGTGCCCCTCGACAAGGAAGCAATAATACGGTCTGTAAAGAAAACCGGTCGCTTGGTAGTGGTTTCCGAAGACTGCAAAACCGCTGGGGTAACGGCGGAAATCTCCGCTGTGGTGGCTGAGGAGGCCCTAGACTATCTGGACGCGCCGATAAAACGCGTGGCGGCAGCGGACACGCCTATACCGTTCAGCCCGCCGCTTGAAAACTTCGTGATTCCCGACGAAAACCGGATAATAAAAGCCGTGAAGGAGATAGTTTAGAATTGCCGACGAAAGTTTTCATGCCGCGTCTAAGCCTAACGATGAAGGAAGGAACAGTCGTTCAATGGTATAAACGCGAAGGCGAAACCGTTACGAAAGGAGAACCCTTAGTCGAAGTGCTTTCGGAAAAAGTAACCTACGACGTGGAAGCACCGGCATCCGGTGTTCTACGCAAAATTCTGGTTCCCGACGGAGAGGACGCCCCAGTAAACGCGGTTCTAGCCGTAATAACAGCCCCAGAGGAAGAGTTCCGTGAAGAAGAATTACTCATCGAAGCCGAGCCTACGCCTGTTGCGGAGAAAACCGCCACAATCATGAAAAAATCCGAACGAATCCGCGCCTCACCAGCAGCAAAACGCTTAGCAAGAGAACACGGCGTAGACCTCTCACAAGTCACAGGAACCGGACCTGAAGGAAGAATCGTTGAGGCTGACGTTCAAAGGTTCATTGAACAAGCTTCGGGACTATTGCCCAAAGTAAGAGAAACCGTTCCGCTAACCGGAGTAAAGAAAACCTCAGCTGAAAGGGTAGCCCAAAGCTTTCGAACAGCTCCTCACTGTACGCTAATGATGGAAGTGGACATGACCAAAGCCGTGGCTCTAAAAGAAAAGGAAGGCTTCTCTTACACGGAGATACTTGTAAAAGCCGTCGCAAAAGCCCTACGTCAACATCCAGTGATGAACTCCACTCTGCAAAACGACGTGTTAAAGATTTTTGAAGACGTAAACATTGGCGTGGCGGTGGCAACCGAAAAAGGACTGGTCGTTCCGGTAATTCGAAACGCTGATAAAAAGTCGCTGGCAGAGATATCAACCGCGCTGAAGATGCTTCAAGAGAAAGCGAGAGCTGGAAAGCTAGAGAAAGAAGACATAACAGGCGGAACTTTCACCATCACAAACTTAGGAATGTACGACGTTATCTGCTTCACGCCGATAATCAACCCGCCGGAAGCAGCCATCCTAGGCGTTGGAAAAATCTTCCAGAAACCCATAGCCGCCGAGGAAAAAGCAGAGTTTAAGCCAGCGATGTTCCTAAGCCTAACCTTCGACCACAGAATAGTCGACGGCGCACCAGCAGCACGGTTTCTACAGAGCATTAAGCATTTTCTGGAGAACCCCGAGCTCTTACAAGCGGGTTAGACGGCTAGACGCTGGTTTCGGTTAAGAAGTCTATAGCTTGAACTAGGTTCCTAACAATAGAAACGAGGCTGCTAAACACTATTAAAACCACGAGGGGCACGAACTCCAGCTCTATACGGAGATTTGAGGCTTGAAGAAAGCCCGCGGCTTCAACTGTTAGAACTCCACAATTAGTAGAATAAATGAAAAACAGCATCAGGAAAAAGTTTCGTCCAACCAAAAAAGCATATTTGAAAATTGTTCCTTCCGAGAACTTTACAAGAAAAACTGAGATTATAATTGTCCAAGCGAAAATGGTGAAGAGATTTTGGGCTTTTGGATAAAGCTCGAAGAGAAACAACGCTAGAAACCGTTCAATGAGGAAAAAGACCACGCCTGTCATGAGGCTCCACAGAGCCGCCTTTAAGATTCTCGGAGCAAGCTTCTTCAGCGAAGTTTTTCCCTCTTCACTCAACGAGGCTCCACTCCATCTTTACAGGTCCAGCGGTGAACTGCCCTGTTTCAACGCGTATTTCAACGTGCCCGTTCTGGGTAATCTTCGAAAAGTCTATGGGAATTTCAACCATGCCGAGGAATAGGTTTTCTGGAGCCGTTTCTACGGCTAGTGTTTGGCTGCCGATAACTTCGCTTCTGTTGTTATAGACCGTGAGGTAGGCGTTTCCTTCGACGGTGAAAGGTGAATGATTCTCGAAACTAACGTATAGGATAAGCGTTCCGTTATCCGGGTTGTAAGCAGCTCTTGAGACTGTCAAGTTGTTAAGCGGCGCACCCCAAGGAACCATTAGGCTCGTGTGCAGACGAGCGCCTAGCACATAGGCGAGCCGAAGAGAAAACGAAGCGTTCAAATCCAGCATAGTGTCGTTGAAAAGCAAGTATTCCATTCTTCCCGTTATTTCGTCCAGCCCCACATATACATCATGGCGAAGGTTAACTCTTCCTCCAGCGGGTATAACTGGAACAAGGGTTTCCCCTCGAGCAACAATGTATCCTCCGGAGTCTTTCAAAACAGTTGTTAGGTTTATATCTGAAATATCATAGTATCCCGTGTTGTTAATGTAGAAGGGCATGGAAATGCAGATTTGATTATCTGAAAAACTTGTTGTAGCTTCGCCGAAGCCTACGGTGTCTGGTTGAAGAAGCTTTTCCATGGAAAGCCCCAGCGTTACTGGTATCAGTATAACAACTATCCAGATAACTCGGCTAACGAATCCTAGCGCTTTAATTACATAGTTCACTAGACTTCCCTTCCGCAGCTACAGTGAGATTCCTCGAAACTAGGTTTTGGTTTGCGTCTCGCTCTTCAACTCTTTCTTCCCTTGCGGCAGGTTCGGCGCTTGCGGAGGCTGCACCGGTGGCGGTTGTGAAACCTGTTTGATTTGTGGCTGTTCCTTTATTCTTAGAAACTGCATTCCACGTATGGTTGTTAGAGAACCTATCCATCCCATCACGCCTAAGAACATGATTCGTATGATGGCTTCTGTGATCGGCCCGAGGATTTCGCCTAGAGACTTGACGAGGTCGGGATGCGTTATTATGTTTAAGTCTTCTATGAGGAATAGGAAAGCCATGTAGAACGTCAGTATTAGAAACACCAAGCCTATAGTGAGTATAACCAATCCTACTATTTCGTTTCTATCCATCTTCATACAGAGTTCACAGTTCTAGTTTTAAACGCAGAGAACGCTTAAATAAATAACGCCTATTAGAAACGCCTAAACGGTTTCCTTTGTGCAGAGAAACTCAACTTTCTCGCTGCCTATGTTTATGAATTGATGCTCTTCTCCGGATGAAATAAATACGACGTCGCCGGTTTTCACTAGCGACTTCGTTGGTCCACTTTTGATTAAGGCTTTCCCGCGGAGAATGAAGACTTCGTGTTCATGCACGTGTCTCTCAAGCGGCGTGTATCCGCCTACTTCTATCGTGAAAAGCCGAAGTTCAACCCGTTTAGCTCCAACCCCTTTATGGAGGAGATATTTAACCTTCACGCCTTTAGCGCCTTCCTTTCGCAGTTCGACCTCTTCAACCTCGTCCACATTTGTTATATACATGAGAGTATTCACCCGTTTGTTCACTAAACACTCTTAAGCAACCTTTCAATAAAAAAGATTGATTCGAATGAAAGCTGCGGTATACTACAGCCAGAAGGACATTCGGATAGAGGAGATGCCGACTCCTAAAATTGGCGACGAAGAAGTTCTCGTTGAAATGAAGGCATGCGGAATATGTGGCTCTGACCTAATGGAATGGTATCAATCTCGTAAAGCACCCGTAGTTTTAGGACATGAACCAGCGGGCGTCATTGCAGAAGCTGGAAAAAAGGTGAAAGAATTCCAAGTAGGCGACCGCGTTTTTGTTCATCACCATGTCGCTTGCTTGAAATGTCATTATTGCATACATGGAGACTACACGCTATGCGAACAGTTCACCAAAACCAACATTGAACCCGGAGGATTCGCCGAATACTTTAGGGTTCCAGAGCCCAACCTGCGGCTAGACACCCTTCGAATCCCGGAAAAACTCAGCTTCGAAGAAGCCACGTTAATCGAGCCTATTGGATGCTGTTTACGGGCACTTTCTAAATGCAATATTCAAACCGGCGACACAATGGCTGTGGTAGGCGCAGGACCCGCTGGTGTAATTCACGTAATGCTTTCGAAGCTTTTCGGAGTCTCCAAGGTTATCGCAGCGGACTTTGTGGAATACAGGCTTAACATGGCGAAGAAGCTCGGCGCCGACATAGCCGTGAACGCTGGGGAAGAAAATGTCGTAGAGGCGGTTAGGTCAGCTACCGATGGTCGTGGAGCAGACATCGCCGTGGTTACAGCGCCCAACATCAAGGCTTACTCTGACGCGGTGAAGCTTCTCCGAAGAGGAGGTACTCTCTGCGTATTCGCTTCGACGAGACCGGACGAGCTCCTCAAAGTAAGCCCGAAAACATTGTTCTTTTCAGAAATAAAAATAGTTTCGTCTTATTCCACTTCTCATATTGAAACAAGAAAGGCGCTCGAACTTATTGAATCGGGAAGAATAAAGGTTGGAGAGCTGATAACACATCGTTTTCCGTTACGCCGTATAGGTGAAGCTTTCAAAATGGCAGCGGAAAACAAGGAATGCCTAAAAATTGTTATACTCGGCGGGGAAAAATAGGATGTAATGGGAGCGAACGTGATGAGGATTAGACGTGAAGTTCAAGGAGTAATCTTCGACATAGTAGATGGAAAAGAGATGGTGCTGCTCGTTAAGAAGAGAGATAGGAAAAACCGACGTTTCTACTGGAGGCTCCTCAAAGGAGGAGTGGAAGACGGCGAAACCGAGCTTCAAGCATTAAAACGAGAAATCTCCGAAGAAACAGGATTAACCAATGTGCATGTTATCAAAAAAGTTTATGACTACACATTTGTGTTCCGCGAGGTCAAACATGTGGTTTCCAGTTTCTTGGTCAAGGCAGATTCCACCCAAACGATAAAGCCCCAAAGGTCTGAAATAGTGGAATCGGTGTGGATGCCGAAGGAACGGGCTTTGAAAACCCTTTATTGGAGAAACGAGAAAGAAGCCCTCAAACGTTTAAACACGCATAATCTTAATCTCTAACTTTAGAAAGGGGATGGGTGAAGTTTTGGCGGACACGATGAAGGCAGCAATGCTCTACGGGGTGAGAGACCTTCGAATAGAAGACGTGCCGGTTCCAAGCATAGGCTCCGGCGAGGTGCTTGTTCGGATACGCGCCGCCACCACGTGCGGAACAGACCTTAAAATTTTCCAACGCGGCTACGTTAACCGCGTCATAAAGCTTCCAACGGTTTTCGGACATGAATGGGCTGGCGAAATAGTAGACCTCGACCCTGAATTGAGCTGGCTTAAAAAGGGAATGCGAATCCGCGCTGGAAACAGCGCTCCATGCTTTAGGTGTAGGATGTGCGAGAAGGGAAAATTCAACCTTTGCGAAGACATGATTTGGCTCTGGGGCGCCTACGCTGAATACATAAAGGTTCCAGCGAGAATGGTAGCCGTCAACCTTCAACCTATACCGCCTCATGTCTCCTACGAGGAAGCCGCGCTAACAGAGCCCCTTGCATGCGTCTTACACGGCGTAGAAGAAGCGGGAATCAGGCTCGGCGACACCGTAGCCATAATAGGCGCCGGACCGATAGGGCTGTTGCACTTGCTCACCATTAAGCGTTTAGGCGTTGAAAAGGCCTTAATCATCGACCTCGTGGATGAACGGTTAGACTTCGCGCAGCTCCTTGGAGCCGATGAAACCATAAACAGTGGAAGAGAAGACGCCGTTGAAAGAGTTAAGGCTTTAACCGGAGGGCTCGGAGCCGACGTTGTAATCGAAGCTGTAGGTTCGCCTTTCACTTGGGAACAAGCGCTTAAGATGGTTAGAAATGGCGGAACCGTCCTAGAGTTTGGGGGATGTCCACCGGGAACAGAAATAAAAGTTAATGCGGAAAAACTTCACTACGGCGAAGTAACAGTTAAAGGCACGTTTCACACCACGCCTCTGCATTTCAGAAAAGCCCTACGGTTAATCGCCTCCAAAACAATAGACGTGAAGCCTCTAATTACGAGGAAAATGCGGTTGAACCAGCTTAAAGAAGCATTCGAGCTTCTGGCAACTTCGAAAAAAGAGATAAAAATAGCCATAATTCCTTAGTCGCAGACGGAGAAAGGCGTTAACAGTTTTAAGTTAAGAATAACAATTCCTTATTAGCTGAAGAGTATGTTTCCAGCCGGATATATCCTTCGGATAAAGCATAGAGAATGGGTGCAGCAGGTTTTTGATTCTATGAGCTATTATACGAGCATCTACAGGAAATGGGCAACCGGACAGATAATCATTTTCGCTCATAAAACCGACAGAGGCGACAGTTTCATAGGATTCGGCATAATCGGAACTACTCGGGAATTTGCAGATTTGTCCGAAGAAGAGAAGTGGTTGTGCGAACAGCACGGATGGAAAACAGCAA
>QMXC01000071.1 GCA_003661945.1 Candidatus Bathyarchaeota archaeon
AAATAAACGGCCAAGAACGCGTGCTGGTAGACGCTGTGAAACACTTTTGGAATGTTTGTTTCGGGGTCTATCTCGAGCATTTCTCCTATTTCTTCGTCTTTTCCAAGGATGTGGGCTACTCCGGAGACTTCGAACTTAGCTAGGGCTGGTCTTGTTCCTATGGCTAGTGTAAATTCTACGATGAGGTGTTGGCTTCGACGTTCCCTTTCTTCTAGTCGAGCCTTCACGTCGAAGGTTATGGTTTCGGCTTCTGGTTCAACATCTAGCTTTACCCCTACCACGCTGCGGATTTCCACGTTAACCGAAACGGTAGGTTTATAGACTGCTGAACTGATTGCTAATTCCCCACATGGCTGGATTCTAAAGGAACGTGCAGACTTTAGGCTGACATCTACTTCATAGCCTCGAATCATCAAAATCTTGTTGTTTTGTGCGTAACGAAAATCACATACAGCTAGCGCTATTTTTCACCGAACAGTTTTTCACGGTAGGCTTTTATGTCGAGGAACCCGTGTCCGCTTATGTTCATGCATATGACTTTTTCTTCACCAGCTCTTTCAGCTTTCAACGCTTCGTCTATTCCCGCTCTAACGGCGTAGCTGGATTCGGGCGCTATAAGCCATCCTTCGCTTTGTAGGAACAGCCGTGCTGCCTCGAATATTGCGTGTTCATCTATTGGGTAAGCCACGGCTCTTACGAGGTTGTGATGTCTAAGCAGGCTTATTATCGGTGCAGCTGCGTGGTATCGCAGTCCGTCCGCTTTGATAGGCGGCATTTCGGTCTTGTGCCCCAACGTGTACACCTTCAGCAGTGGCGTGTGTTCGCCTACGTCGCAGAAATCGTAGCGGTATTCGCCCTTAACTAGGTTCGGCGCGGCTAAAGATTGGGCTGCCAGAAACTCGCATTTCCGTTTTCCAGCCAGCACTTCGCCAGCGAAGGGCAGCACCATGCCTCCGAAGTTGGAACCTCCGCCGAGACACGCAACGATTAAGTCGGGCTCGTCTTCCGCGAGCTTAAACTGTTCGATTGTTTCCAGCCCTATGATGGATTGGTGAATCAAAACGTGGTTTAGAACCGAACCTAAACAGTAGACGCTTCCCTCGTGTGCTTCCGTATATTCCAAGCCTTCTGAGACAGCTATGCCTAACGAGCCGGGATGATTCGGGTCTTTCGCTAGGATTTCACGTCCCATAGCCGTCTCCTTGCTGGGCGATGCGTGAACCGTAGCGCCGAAAAGCTTCATCAACGCTCGACGGTCAACCTTCCAATCGTAAACAGACTTTACCCAGAAAACCACGCATTCCAAGTCCATCAGGCGTGCGGCGTAGGAAAGCGCTGTGCCCCACTGTCCAGCTCCGGTTTCTGTTGCCAACGTTGTTTTTCCCTCTTTAGCCGCATAGTATGCTTGAGCCAGAGCCGTGTTCGTCTTATGTGAACCCGTAGGCGACAAATCCTCACGTTTATAGTAGAGCCTAACCTTCTTCAAACCTAAAGCCCTCTCAAGCCGCAGAGCCCTATACAGCGGGCGAGGTCTCCCAGCTTGGATATAAAGCTCCCGAATCTCCTCCGGAATAGGAATCCATCTTTCAGTAGAAGACTCCTGACGCAGACACTCTTTTATCATGGTTCGAGCTAAAAACTCCATGCGGGAGGGCCCTTCCGGAGGTTCTTTCGGCGGGGGAAGAGGTTCAGGTAAATCTGGGATGATGTTATACCATTTTTTAGGAAGTTCATCTGGTGGAAGCGAAATCTGGTTCATATATTTTCACCTTTTGAACAGAACCCCTAATTACTTATGCGGATAGGATAAAATTTTCTATTCTTCCCCCTTTTCCCGCTGAACCTTTATACGCGTAGAGCTCGTTGTAGTGATTTCCAACCTATCGCCGAACCCCTTTTTAACTCGAACATTCTCCATGCGCACTTTGTCGCCAACCCGCAGTTTCGACGCAGCCTCAGCAAGCGTGCGCCAAGCTGAAACCCATATGCTGCGATTTTCATCTGCTATTTCAAACATAGCTACCTTCACTGTTTCGCCTCGGGATGTTTTTACCTCTTTCAAGAAAGGCTTAGTCACAATGCGTCCTTCCAAAACCGGTATCTTTCCCTCTTTTGCTATTTCCGAAACACGTATTGGCTTCTCCTCGGGAAATATCTGTTTTAACGCTTCTTCCGTCAGAGATTCTACGTATGTTCTATGGTCCACGTGCAGCTCCAAACGCTTGTCGCTTCTTTCCCTAACCTTGGCGTTCACGAGTAAGAGAAAACCGTCCAATTCTGCTTTTTCCAAGGCTTCAGCCCTCTCGTTCCAAGCTGCAACCGGAATCGCGCCGGTTTCATCAACCAGCGTAAACCGCAATAACCGTCCAGTGCTGCCGTCTCGCCGTTCAAAAGTGGATAGCGGCGCTTTCTCCACGATTCTCCCAACCACGCTTATCCGCCGGTTTCGCTCGCTTGGAAGTATCTGTGCTATCCGTTTTAAACGTGGAATCAACGGGTAGTTCTTTCCCTTAACATCTTCCGGGTCTACTTCAATTTCGCCTCTACGTCCAAGATGAAGCTCAAGTTTTCCGTCGCGTCCCCTGGACACATAGCCGTTGACGACCCGAATGATTTTCCCACGTTCTATCCCGAGAGCCCGCAAGAGCTCCACCTCATCGTTCCATAACACCACACGTAGCATTCCCGTTTTATCCGCGATGAGCAAACTCGCTGTTTTCCGCTCCGTTCCCAATGGGCTTCTAAAAACCCGCGGCGGATAAACCGCTACCACGCGCCCAACAACCGTGACCTTGCCCAGACCCGAAACCAAATCTTTAATTGCCACTTCAAGACGTGGAGCCTCCTTTGGAAGTTTCACCCCTAGCTCCGCCGCCACAATTCGCGCCGCAACCTCATCAGCCAGATACCCCCCAGATTCGGCTTTCTTAGCTTCAATCCGCGCCCTAATTTCTTCAACACTCAAGTCCCCGCGGACAGCAACTATGCGTCGAACAACGTCCTCAGCAGTCATGAACATGCACAACTCAGACCCTACAATAAAATCAGAAAGGTAATAAACGTTTATTTCAACCCTAACACAAAATATTCTATTGGAATGAACCCGCAAACACTTGCTTCGATAGGGTTAATCCTAATCTTCGCCGGAACAGCCATAATAATCCTAGCCCTACTCGCCCTTTCGCTTCGCTCAATAAAAGGGAAAAACGTAAACGCCGGCGGAGTAATCATAGTAGGGCCGTTTCCAATAGCCTTCGGAACAAACCGTGAACTGGTCAAAAACCTGTTAAAACTATCCATAATCCTAACGATACTCGCCATTGCATTGTTCATAATCTTGATGCTACTAAGCTAAAAGAGGGAGAAAAGGCTTCATGAAACTGGCGAAAGAAAATATAACTCCGCTGCTTCTGGGCTTCCTTTTCCTAGGCTTTCTAATGGTGTTCGTTGGAGTTATGCTCCTAATTCTGGCGGGTCTATCCTCAAAAGGACAGCTAGACTTCGGAGGGATAATTATTATTGGGCCTATTCCCATACTGATAGGATACGGGCAAAATGCGCCTTGGCTGATTTTGTTCGCCGCGGTTATAACCGTGATATGCCTATTGTTCTTCGCATGGGCGTGGACGCTGGGTAGGCGCGGTTAGCCTTCCTCCTTCTTTTTGCCGTAATAATGGTAGAGAAGCAGAAAGATGAGTGCTAAAGCGAGAAAGGTTGAGCTCATAAGTATATAGATGAGAACCGTAAAGTATTCGCTAACGCTCATGCCTCGTCCCGTCTTTTCTCATGTTTTAGCGTAAACTAGGCGGTTTAAATATTTAAACACTAACCTTTTTCCACTCTGCCATTAGGCTTTCGTAAAGTTTGTCCCGCTCCTCTATGGTGTCAAACCAGCCTAATGCTTCACCCATCTTGCAAGCGACTAGATGATAGCAGAGGTGCACTTTCCGGTCTAATACGCGAAAATAGAAGTCGTCGCATGAGCAGAACCCGGCGTCCGGAAAAATAAGATAGTCCCTCTCCTTGCCAACCACTATCCATACGATTCTTCCGCTAGGCTTGAAAACATACTTCTTAACGCGGTTCTCCTTTAAGGCTTTCAAAGCCTTGACAAGCCTTTCGCCGAGCACGTCGAAAAGCCGTGCTAGCTCGAGCCCCGTCAGCTTTCCATTCGCCTTCGCCGACTTGCAAACTTCTTCTAAAAGCTGAATTTCCGAATTTTCATCCATAAGCTTCAAAGTTCCTACAAAAGGAGAAGAGGAAAAACAGCCCTTATTCTATTTTTATAGGTTCGCCTTTCGGTCCCTTTTTCTCTTTCTTCGGGAGAGTAACCTCTAGTACGCCGTTTTTGTAGCGTGTTTTAGCTTGTTTAACATCCACTCTAGCCGGCAGCTTAAGCTCTTTATAGTATTTCCGCTGCGGCGTGTCAACTGAAATCGTCAACATATCCTCTGTGCCGTGAAGTTTAATGTCGTCTTTCTCCACTCCCGGAAGTTCAGCCACGACTTTTATCTCACCGTTCGTGGAAAACACGTCGACAAGCGGCTCCCGCTCCTCCCTAATCCGCGGTCCGAAACGGCTCGGACGAACGTTTCCAAACTCACGTATAACCGGCTTCCCATCCGGTCCAATCTTGACGCTGTAGCCATAGACAAACGGTCCAAACTCCCGCACCGTAGAACCGTCTGGAAGCTTACGTTCACGCACATAACCCTTCGGCACACGTTCACTAAACCTGCGCAGCTCCTCCTCCATCATCCGCTCCATCTCCCTGAAAACCTCATCGATATCCTCAAAGAAAAAACTCTTAAAGAACGGGAAACGCCTCCGCCTAAACCACGGATAATCCTCATCATACGACACTGCAGCTCACCTCAACTTTCTCTCTGAAACAATCGTTATTTATAAGTTTTTTACCCCAAAATATACTGGACACCCCTTCAACCAAGCGGGGGTACCCGAGCCAGGTCTAAGGGGCGGGGTTCAGGTCCCCGTGCCGCAGGGCTTCGTGGGTTCAAATCCCACCCCCCGCACTTACACAAAAATTACATAAGATTTAGCTGTCGGGTTATACGCATACAGCGGTTCTAAGGCAGGAACAGTTCAAATATCTGTTTAAAAATGGAGTTACAACACAATTATTGGACCTTTCTGAAAACTTCAAAATGAGCTTTAAAGATATTTTAATCACTTTTGATGATATATCTAAATAACTCGACTATGAAATGCATGAAAGTGCGGGGGCATGGTAACTAAAATATTTGTTTGCCTTGAGATAGGTGAAGGTGGAACAGGCGCTTTCGTTCCAGATTATCCAGGATGCTGGGTCTTTGGCCGCACGCCAAGAAGTGCTTTGAGAAAAGTGAAAGTTGCGGTAGCCGAGTGGTTTAAATGGATGAAGAAGCATGGAGAGCGCATTTCCTCACCCACTAATTTTGAGGTGGAAATCGCTGAGATACTGAGAGTGAACTATAATCCAGTTGAAGCTGGCGAACCTGAGCCACTATTCTGGTCTGAAACACTTCCAGTTAGTAAAAAAGATGTTGAAAAAACCATCCGTTTAATGAAATACTCCCGAGAAGATTTGTTAGAACTTGTCTCTGATCTGGACGATGAATGCCTTAAGTGGCGTCCTAAAAACAAACCTCGCTCCATAGAAAATTGTTTACGACACATAGCACGTGTTGAGCCTTGGTATATAACCCGTTTAAACGTGGATCTACCGTGCAAATATCCAAAAAACGTGTTTAGAATGCTAAATTACACACGAAAGATAGTTATCGACTTTCTGAAGGATTTCCCACGAGAAAAAATGCATGGAATTTTCCAGCCTAAAAAAGACCCAAGTCCGGTATGCAATCTATGGACTGCTAGAAAAGTGTTGCGGAGACTGGTAGACCACGAAAGGCTACACACAAGGTATATTGAAAAATTACTGCAAATTTATACAAAGAATAGAAACCCGGAGAAATCTTAGGGTAGCCCCCGAGAGAAATTCGAACTTTTGTTTCACTGAAAGGAAAGATATTCGAAGCTTGCCTCAAAAACGTGGATTATAAAGGTATATGTGAACCTAACCCCCGCACTTTTCACTGAAACCCCCACACTTCTGAGAGATTTCCAAGCACTACTTCTGTTTCCTGAAAAATTTTGACTCTGTCCATAATCTAAAAATATCAAAGAGGAAGCCCGGGCAAAGGCGAAGTTGAGAAAAACTGGTTTCATGCGTCGAAAACGTCAAGGATTCGTATCTAGTAGAAGGTAGCGTATTCGATCACGCTTCATTATTACCTCGTATAGA
>QMXC01000072.1 GCA_003661945.1 Candidatus Bathyarchaeota archaeon
AACCTTCAAGAGCGCACCCCGAGAATCATTTTGACAAGAAAGCCCGTAGGAATAGGGAGTTTTCTTGCAGAAAACTTGTTGTTTCTCATAGTTCTCGTCGCTGCCACGGGAATAGGGGCAACTAGCCTGATAGTTTTCAGATCAAGAAAACAGCGAGAAAAAAAGGAATTTCAAATCGAGAAACTTCCCCGCGAAATCGAAGACAAGGAGAAAATAATTGAGCTTTTAAAAGAATCTGGTGGAAGCCTTTACCAATCAGACATAACCAAGAAACTTGGTTTCTCGAAAGCAAAAACTTCGCAGATACTTTCCTCCATGGAAGAAGAGGGAATTATAAAAAGGAAAAAGCATGGAAGAGAAAAGTTGGTAACTCTAATTTTAAAAGAAGACAGCGGGACGAGGTTTTAGAAAAATTAATGTTTGAGTTAGAAAGCTATTCTCACGGTGCGCGGGGGTACCCGAGCCAGGTCTAAATAGAGCGGAAAAGGAGCCAGACCGCCTAGGACAAGGGGGAGGACTTAAGATCCTCTGGCGTAGGCCTCCGCGGGTTCAAATCCCGCCCCCCGCACCATTTGGATGTACCTGCGTTTTGGTTCTTCATCTTATGGCGATGAGTCTTATGCAGCTTTGATTTTTAGTGCTTATCCATTACTTCAACTGCGAGGAAAAACTATGCCGAAAATTGTTCCCAAAATCCCGCCAATTCAGCAATATTTTTAATAATCCCATTTACTATCCTCGGTAGGATACTTCTCTCAGAGACAATTCTAAAACTTTCGATAAAAAAGGAGGGTGATTGTGGGCTTTAAGCTGTATCAGACTTCGGTACGCGCTCCAATGATAATTAAGAGAAAACCAAAGAGATTTCTAAATTATACATTTGGCCCCGTCGACAATTTAACGCTCTGGTTACTAGCCGAAACTTTTTCCGAAGCTGAAGCCTTTCTTTCCTTTTCCTTCCGAAACCCTTCTTGCTGTTTCTTCTACTTTTCTGTGTAATAGTTCCCAGAGCCAATCTGTGAATTCGCGTATGTTCTTTGTTTGGATGTATACTTCTCCGGGTCCTTGGACTTCTGTTACTAGGCCTTCTCCTCCAAGTATGGTTGATTTTAGCCCTCCGAACTTCTTGACTTTGTATTGGCATGTGTCGTCGAAGGCTACTAGATGGTAGTTGTCCACGATAAGGGATTCGCCTGTTTTAAGGCTGTGGTGGTCTATGGCTCCGAAAGCGTTCACGAATAAGTCGCCTTGTCCTGAAACCTTGAGCATGAAGAGGCTTTGTCCAAAGAGCCCTTTAGTGAAACCTTGCCATTCCGTATCTAGGTGAACATCAGTCGTAGAAGCTATATAGGCGGATTTCTGAAGAATCAGTCCCTTTCCAGCTTTAACTTCAAGATGCTTTATATCTCCTACTGGTGCAGGAACAAAGCCGACCTTACCTTCCTCTTGTTCCGCAAAGTATTCGTTAACGAAGAAGGATTCTGCGCCGAGAAGGGTGGTTTTAAGGCTTTTCCACAAGCTTTTCTTCTCTCTTTTTCGTGTTTGAACCTTGATGTTAGGGCTCATGTAGACCATAGCTCCAGCTTCAGCCACGATGGATTCCTTGGGTTTCAAGCTGACTTCCAAAAGCGAGTATGCCGGCTGGTACCTAATCTCGTACTTCAAACAAATCCCTCAAACGCGCTCATCATATACGCAGCTTCTTGTATAAAACGTTTACTAACCCCAAGGTTAACTGGCTTTGGCACGATTCAAAGTTTACCTCAAACACACGGATTATAAGCGCATATTAACTAGCTCCGACAACGACAGAACAAAGATATACGAAGTTTAATATCCTTAAACTCCCGTGTAACTAGGAGGCTACTTCTCCAAAGAAAATTGCTACCATCCTAGGTCACGCATGTTTAATTGAGGGGTTTTCTCCGCTGCTTCAACTATCTCGAGTATTGCCGAGTTAGAACCAGTAAAGAATGTAAAGAACATACATGCTAGGAGAATTACAACTGCTATTTTACAAAATATGATTTCTCCATTAACCTTCTCCCAGTTATATAATCGGCAGTTTAACCATTTTAATTTTTACGAGTTTCTATTTTTGTTGCGGTGGTTTTACTCTAGTTATTACCTCCACGGGGCAGTTTCGAGGTATGCTGAGTTTTTTCCGCCATTCTTCTCCTACGGCGATTAAGGAGAATATTCCGGAGAGTTCAGCTTTAGATTTTTTCACAAGGTTTACGAGCGCCATTTGTGTTTCCCCTGTTTTTATCATGTCGTCGACTATGAGGACGCTGTCACGTCTTTTTATGGCGTCTTTAGGAACATAGAGAGTCATGGTAACCCCCGAGTCGCGTAGGACGTAGGTTTCTTCTAGGAACGCCTTTACGCCGACTTCTTTCGTTCTCTTTGCAATGACTAGGTTTACGCCCAACGCGTTAGACACCATAGCTGCTAGGGGAATTCCATCTACAGCCGCTGTCAGAACTTTGGTAACTCGTTTCCCAGCGAAAGTTGCCAGAGCGTAATGGGCAGCGTGCTTCAAAATGCTATAGTTACCGATTATTTTTGTGTTGTCGAAATATCCTTCCTCGTTAAAAACTATTCTGCGCCGAATCTGCGCTTCTAAACCAACGAGTTTGGATAGAACCTTCCACAGTTTTTTAGCCCTTTCCACGTTGGGCAACACGTGTCCTTTAGCGTAGCGGCTGAGCACAGTAACGGGCAAGCCTGTCTTGTTCGATAATTCGCGGTAGGTATAGGGACGGCCAGTTTCAGGGTTCGTTGTCTTCTTAGCCGTTTGAAGCAGCTCGATAATCATCAAGCGAAGTTTTAAGGCTTCAGCATGCGTGCTCACAAGGACACCTCTTAAACACTTAAACGTCAAACTGGAATGTGATAGACATTTATATTTTATTTACACATTTATAATTTCCGTTCCAAACCCGAATATCAATTTTGAGATCCGCCCCTTGAAGCCGTCCAAAAGTTTGGCGGGCCCGCGGGGATTTGAACCCCGGATCTCCGGCTTAGAAGGCCGACGCGCTATCCAGGCTGCGCCACGGGCCCTCTTCGTGCGGCTTGTTTTCTCTTTTGTTTATGTGTTAGATATTAGTTTCTGTAATGCCTTTTGTGTTGTATTTTGTTGTAGGGTTTTTTGCTTTATGGAAAATTTTTCCTTAAACCTTTTAAATGTGTACGTACCAGTTTATTATTGGGTTAGGGGGATGTCTGAAGTTAAACCAATTGACCTTCCTATCCCGTTGGTTAATTATGTTTATTTAATAAAGAAGGGGAAAACGCCCTATTACGATATTGTGAAATACCTTTTGCAGGACATGGAGGTTCGTTATAGAAAAGCGAACGGCGTTTCTGAGATTATATATACTATTAATCCGAGGCAGCTGCAGAAAGAAATTGAGGAAAAAATAAAAAATGAAAAGGTTACGACGATAAACATTTGCCGTACCATACTGGCGCTGGTTTATGGTTGTAACCTTAAGCCGGAGAAAGACTTCTATGTGACCACGAGTAGTCGCGGTAGGAGAAACTACCACATTCGAATTACTTCGCAGACGTTACAAGTGCTTCGCCGGTTTGTCTAAACTTTCTTTAGCCTTATTCTATGTATATTGCTGGTCTATACGGCAATGCGAGGGTAGCTCGGTTTTTGGGGTCATAGCGGTTTGAATCGTCTTCCATGTAGACTTCAACTTTTGCGTTGAACCCTTTTTCAAGGAAGTTTTTGGCTTCGGTAATCACTGCTTTTTCGTCTATTATGCCTAGAGCAGCGAAGGTTTTACGTTTCTCCATGGGCATTTGGTTTATCTCTTTAACTATCTGCGAAGTTAGGGCTACAACGTGTTTTGCTTTTTTCTTGAGCTCTTCGTCTTTCATGAGCTCCTTTATCATCGCCCCGTGTTCAATTTTTCCAGCGAGCGACTTTTCTAGTATTTTGCGGTAGACCTTCCATTTCCAAGCTGAAGCGACGTAGTAGCATATTTTTTTAGGCGTGATTTTTGTTGCTTTTATTATGTTGAAAGTGTCTTCCATTATACTTTGTATGAGGTTTTCGGTTTCTTCGGTTTTTAGGTCCATTTTTGTCGGGTCTGGTTTCGGCCATTCGGTTGTTGATATGAAGGGTTTTTCGCCCATTTTGCTCCATAGCTCTTCGCATATGTGAGGCGTGAAGGGAGCTAGTAGTCGTAGCCATGTTTTTAGTGCTTCTTTGAGGATTTCAGCTTTCATTTCGCCTTTTCGCCGTTTGTACCAGCGGAAGTCGTTCCATACTTCGAAGAAGGCGCATTCGGCTGCAGTACGGGTCTTCATTTTCTCTATGTTTTCCGTGACCTTTTCTATTTTTGATTGTAGCCTGCTTAGTAGCCATTTTTCCATGTGTCCGGTTTTTGGTTCTGACGCGTTCTGGATTATGTTTTCTGCGAACCGGTAGAAGGCTTCGAGCTTGTTTTTGACGTCTTGAACGCTTTCTTTTCGCCAGTCGGGGTCGTCCATTCCTTCTGCTGCGAGAAGTAACGCCAAACGTGTGGCGTCTGCGCTGTAGGTTTCTATGGCGTTTTTCATGGTGACGAAGTTTCCTTTTGATTTTGACATTTTGTCGCCTTCTATCATTAGCATGCCGTTTACGGCTATGATTCGAGGCCATTGTTCGGGTGGGAACAGGGCTGTGTGATGGAAAAGGAAGAACGTTAAATGGTTAGGCACGAGTTCTTTCGCTGAGTTTCGTAGGTCAACGGGATACCAGTAGAGGAATTCTTCACGCATCTGCTCCAAAACTTGCTGGTCTATTCCTTGTTTTTCAGCGATTCTGCTTGGTGAGCCTTTTCCGTAGAATATGTAGTCGAAGACTTCGGGGGACAGTTTTTCCGACGGTATGTTGTGTTGCCGTATGTGCTTGTTGATGGTGTAGAAAGCCATGTACACGGTGGAGTCGCTTAAGGTTTCAACTATCCATTCTTTGCTCCACGGCAGAGGTGTACCCATACCCGTTTTTCTTGCGCAAGCCCATTCTCGAAGCCAGTCTACAACGTCGAAAAACCATTGTTTAGCTGTTTCCGGATAAATCGTCATACGGTTCAATGCTTCTTTGACCTTTGCTTTCCATTCTGGGTCGGAGTACTTCAGAAACCATTGATCTTCTAGAACCTTTACTATGCACCGTGTTAGGCATCGGCAGACCACTGGTTGCGGCAAGTCGTACATGGAGTCAGCGATTCCCCTTTGTTTGAAGTCGCGGATGAGCTGTTCTTTAACTTCGTTTACCTTTTTCCCGGCATACTCCATGCATATTTCTTTTAGGACTCCTGCATGGAATTCTTTTTTGTAAAGGGTTTTTGTGGCTTCTTCGGCTTTTGGGTCATGTTGGTTTTTGATTTTCATCCGTTCTGATATTTCTACGGCTGGATATTCGCCGAATCCTTCAAGTTTTATCAGAGAAATCGGCTTTATAGCTCTGACTTGTTCGGGTTTTATTCCAAACTCGGCTAGAGCTTTGGGGTTTTCCTGTAGGTCCTTTAGGGCTAGCCAGTCGTAAGGCGCGTGGGCTGGGACGCTGTAAACGACTCCGGTTGCGTGGCTGGGGTCTACAAACCATCCGGGAAGTATGAGAAGTTCTCTTCCGTCTACTGGGCTTCGGAAGGTTTTCCCTATGATTTTTCTTCCTTTGAACTCTTCTAATATTTGAACTGTTCTTTTCTGTTCTTTCAGTTTTTCAGCTGCTTTTCGGCTTATAATCCATGTTTCACCGTTTACCTTCGCTTTTACGTATTCTCCGTCGGGGTGTATCCACATGTTTGTTACGCCGTAGATTGTTTCAGGTCTGAAGGTCGCGGCGGGTAGATAGGCGTCTTCGAATTCGAATTTTATGAGCGTGTACTCTTCTGGGGCTACGCCTTCGCCTTCTTGTCTGTCGTGGTCTCCGGTTGGGCTTTGACAGCGTGGACACCATACGACTGGGTGGGTTCCACGGATAACATATCCCTTCTCTTTTAAGCGAAGATACTGCCATTCGATAAACTTCTGGAAAGCAGGCATAACGGTGTGAAATTCTCTACGCCAGTCTATGCTGAAGCCCGCTTTTCTGGCGACTTCTCGGCTTTCCCGAGTGTAATATTCGGCTATGTAGAAGGGGTCAACAAACTTTTTGATTTCCTCTTCCGGAACACCGTCGATTTCCAGTAGCGGCTTTATGAACGACTGGTCGCCTTGCTTTATCCGTTCGCTTGCTCCAGCTATAGTTTCGCCG
>QMXC01000073.1 GCA_003661945.1 Candidatus Bathyarchaeota archaeon
AGGTTTACACCCCAAACCGCCCCAACACCCTCACGCATGTACCGACATGCCCTATCAAACCACCCCCGACAAAGAACAACATCACTATCAACAAACATAAACCACTCCGTCCCCACTTCACGAATACCCCGCTCCCGAGCCACCGCACGGGTACCCCGCTCTAAAATCACCTTAACATTTCCATACTTTTTTCTAAACTCCTCGACAATCTCCAATGTTCTATCGGTCGAAAAACCATCAACCACAATCAAACGGTTAACCGGAACACCCTCATAAACACTCGTCAAACACCTTCGTAACGACTGCTCACTGTTTTTAGTAAGGACGACAACATCCATCTTCTTTTCCATTGACGGTCTCTCTTCAAACACGGAATACATCTAGCCTATTCAATTATTTTTATTTTGTATTTGAGTCCATGGCAAGGAAAATCACATGTTGTAAGGTAACGGTTGCAATAAGTAATGTTGCTATGAACCCTGACAGTGCCGCTATATTAAACGTGTAGGCGATTAATATTTGAACGAAAACAAAAGCATTTACAAGGAAATAAGCGATGACCATTTTGCGTTTCGACACATGTCTCGATATCAATGTTTCGCTTCTCTTTTTTGCTTCAATGTAGCATTTCCGGCAGATTCGTTTCAAAAGAAAAACCGTTGCAAACGGTAGCAGAACAACTGCGACTGTGCATTCTAGCGGTACGGATATGGCTTTAACTGAAAGAGGTGCGAAGGGCACCGAGAACCCGACGATGAAATACGTCAAATCCATATAAGGAATTATAAACAACGAAGTTGCGATGAGTGGAAAGCTATTAACCTCACGGATAACGAACGCGAAAAGTAGGAGAGGTACAATCCACAAAATACACTGAGGAGTGAGCTGGGGATAAGTCAGATAGAACGCCAATAGAACTCCTATAAACGTGCTGTTAAGAACAGAGAAAAACTTCTCTGCTTCTGAACATTTCTTTATATGTATGTAGAAAATCGCCAACAACACAATATAGAGCGGTGTGAACAGGTATAGAAAGAAGTTCGGAACCGCGTGTATAAGCCCAATATGTTCAAAAATTCTCCACACCACCGGTCCAAAGAACGTTGTTAGACTCGCTCGGTCTTCTCCCCCTCCACCCGTTTTAAGTCTAAACTCTAATACCTGTTTCAAATAAGCCGTGTTACCATGTAAAATGTGGGGCGTAACCATCAAAGCAGCAAAGGTGCCGAATCCTATCGCGAGAACTAATAAGCCCCCCACTATTCTACGCATCTTTCCGCGTTGGTTTTCTTTGAGATACCAAGCTACTGCGAGAAATGGAATAAACGCTAAGCTGTACCATTTGACCCCTAATCCCCAGATTAACGCGGCTACGTAAAACTTTCCTTCAACTACGTAATAGAAGCCTAAAAGCATGAAAAACACGGCCAGAGAGTCGAACATGCCCCATATCGCTGGAAAGAAAATGTTTAACGGGTTAAACATAAAAACAGCTAAAACCAGCTTTGAACGGCTTTCACTTATTTCCATTTTCCGGCAAATCTTGTAGATTAGGTAGGCTGACATGACGTCGGAGAGGATTAGCGGCAGTTTTATGAACAAGACTTCCAATGCCAAAATTGGCTGATAGTACACTCTGAAGTCCGGTAGCCCGATTTTTCTCAACGCTATATAAGGTGCATGAAAAACAAGCAAAACAAAGAACCAAACAGGCGGAGAGGTCCACGAAGTGAATAAGCTTAACACCCCTTCTTCATAATACATTCTAACCGCACGTTTGCATCCTAAAATATCGAAATTGTGCGATGTAAATGGAGCTATTGAAACTCTCAACAAAAATCCGAGAAGAAGAATGCAGCCCAGAGAGTATTTGCTCTGTTTTTTCAGAAATAGTAGCGGGAAAATAAAAAGGATGATTAGAAAATAGGCACCTAACACATAGAAATCCGCGCCAAGAGAAATCGTTTGACTCGGCTCTCTTCCTTCCTTCTCGTACACAAAAGCTAGGTTGCGGATTTCCACACGCTCTATAAAGTTTTCGCCTAGATTGTGGGTTCTTATTTCGATGAATTCAATCCATTCTGGTCCTTCGTATTGAGGTTTTTTGGCTTGCTGTATCTGAATGTTAGCTAAAGTTACTAGTCCCGATTTCGAATCCAGCTTAGTTTCGCTGATTTTTTTGGGGCTTATGCTGTTTTCTTTTGCCAGTTCTATGAGTTCGGTTGCTGAGATTGACTTGGTGATGTTGAGTTTTTCCTTTACCTCTGTAGTGTTAAAAACATTGAGGCTTAAGACGTATGTGAATTCTTGTGAGCCAGTAACAGAAATTTGCAGTGAGAGAAAGCTGGGTTTGGAGTCTAAAACAGTTCGCTTCAAGAGCATTTCTATAATGTTTACTGGAAGAACTGTTCTTAAAACGAGTTTTGTCTCTTCCCTTTTCTCGATGGTTCCTTGTTCAACGAAGGCTGGTTTGCCATTTTCGATTATACATGAATAGGCTTTGATTGACGTAATGTCAGATACTCCGCCTACCGGCAAGTAAGTCTCCGTTGGGGATTGTCCTCGCAGCAGAATTGTTCCAGAAAGTAACAACGCAACTGCAAGAACCATTAAAATATAAATCCGGATCTTCCTACTTTTGAGCGGCAAATTGATCATCCATCAGCTTTTTGTGTTCCAAGAACTCTCACTTGTAAGAACAGAAGGAGCAGAAGGAGAAAACCGTTCCATAGACGTTTTAATCCGTATTTAGATTGCCCGTGTTTTCTCGTTCTCAGCGAAACGTTTACTTCTGCGATCTTGTACCCTAGAAATGCACATAGATTAATTAGGTATCTGTGGATTCCTTCTCGCCAAGTGAACTCGCGTATTAATCTTTTGATCACTTCCCTTCGGAATGCTTTAAATCCGCAGTTGAGGTCGTGAACTTTGCTCCTTCCTAGCAAGTGACTTGTTAGGTGATTGTATATTTTTGATAGCAGGGTTCTACTTCGCTTGTATCTGCCATAGTCCCGGTATCCATTCACAACATCGTATCCTTTCTTAAATGGCTCCAGCAAGCATTGTATTTCGTGAGGGCTGTACTGCAAGTCGGCGTCCATCATTACGACTATATCTCCTTTTGCAAGTTTGAACCCTGAACATAAGGACAAGGATTTGCCTTTCTTATGTTGATGTCTAACAACTGTTATTCTTTTATCTCCACAAGCTTTTTCATTGGCAATGTGGAATGTGTTGTCGTTGCTTCCGTCATCAATGATGATTATTTCAAAATTTTCGGTTATTTTCTTCAGAGCCTCCATGGTTTGTCGCAGCAGCTCTGCAATGTTGTCTTCCTCATTATGTGCAGGAACTACAACTGATATTGCGGGTTTTTTCTTCATGAAGAATAGCCTCGTTTTCCCATAGCACTTACTTGCAATATGACTTTTTCGAATTTATCAAGTGTGGTTTTCCAGTCAAATCTTTCTCCCCATTCCTTCGCTTTTCTAGATAGCCTCTCTCTTAGCTTATCATCATTGATAACCTTGCATATTGCTGCGGCTATTTTCTTCGGTTTGCCATACGGTACCAAGAAGCCTGTTTCACCGTGAAGAATTGCATCTCTTAACCCCGTGGTGTCTGTTCCGATCACGAGCGTTCCGCAAGCTGCAGCTTCGATAGCAACTATTCCGAATCCTTCCTTTACTGACGGAACAACGAGCACCCATGCTTTTTTTAAGAGCTCAATTTTTTCTTTTTCAGAAACATACCCATGAAAGATAACAGCGTTCTGTAACCCTAATTTTTGCGTTTGTTTTTCTAGGGCTGCTCTGTAGTCTCCTTCTCCCACTACGGATAACTTCGCCTCGGGCTTCTCTTTAACTACGTAACGCATGGCTCGTATCAAGTGATGTATGCCCTTGTATTTCTTTAGTCTTCCAACGTATAGTATTAAAGGATATTTTTCTTTTTTTTCGGGAACATAGCCGTATTTTTCCACGTCTATGCCTGGAGGAACAATCGTAATGTTTCCCTCTGGAAGGCCGTGTTTAATTAGTTCCTCTTTTACGCTTTGGGAAACTGTAACCAAAGGTATGCGCCGGTACATTCTTAACGTAATTTTTTCAACTATGTAGATTACGGTAGCCAATAGTTTATTCAGTTCCTTGAACAGGGCTTGATTTGTTGTTTGATGGATGAAGGCAAGCTTTGGCGCTTTCACGTAAAGAGGAGTGAGCCATGGTATGGCATTTATCTCGTCGATAACTATGTCATAGGCGCTTCCAAGTTTTTCTTTCAGAATTTTTAATGGTGCTTTAATGTACACGGTGTACCGATTGCCGAATCGTAGAATGTTAACCCCGTCAATAATTTCACGTTTTTTCCCTCTCGGATAGTTAGCGCACATCAAGGTGACTCTGTGTCCTTTTTCAACAAGATGTTTTGCAATTCTATGTGTGTAATATGTCCCCCCTCCAGCTCGAGGATTCGTTATGTCTTTCCAGTTTAGTATCAAGACGGAAAGAGTTTTTCCCTTAGCTGCTTTTCCTTGCTGCATAGTACTGTCCACAGCGCTTGGAGACTTGTCAAGCTGTATCAGTATTAGTGTTTTTTAAATGTGTTAATGTGAATTAAGAAGGGTTTTTATAGGGGCGATTGCTTCTTATGCGGAGACGAGTTTTTTGGTTTTGAGGTGTTCTATGTATTTCCTGTCTGCTTCTATTGCGCCTTGGAGTAGTGGTGCTTCTCCTAGGGTTGCCAAATATCGTATGTCTTTTGGTAGGCATTCGCCTTTTATTCCATCTCGTGCTTCTAAGAGTTCCACATTCCATTTGGTGTTGGCGCTTTCTCTTACTTCCTTGAATGGTATGTTGTGTTTTTCGCATAGGAGGCGGAGTTGCTCCACGAAGGCTATTTGTACGAACCTGTATGCGTTTTCTGTTATTTTTGCCATTTCGGCTACTTCGAGGCTTGATACAGGATATAAGGGTATGCCCATAGATTCGTAGAAGTTTTTGGCTTTAACCATGCTTTCATGGTCTAGAGCGCCGATTACTCTAACTTGTTTTACTCCGTGCTTGTGCGGGTCTCCTGCCCAGAATCTGTGGGGGACATGCGCTAAATATACCTCGTCAAACATCTCTGCAACTTTTCTGCATGTGCCTACTGCAACTGTGCTTTCGATGCATATGAGAGGTTTTACCTTATTTTTTTCAGCTATTTTCTGGCAAGCGTCGAAAACATTTGACATGTCCGGTTTTCCATTTTTCCATCCTGTGTTGACGCATACAACGTAAATGTTGCATTCTGGCACTTTTTCCCATTCGCAAAACGCGGTTATAGGGTTAATTTGCGATGTTTTTTGGGGGTCTATATCATAACCATACACGAGGTATCCGTTTTCGTGAATGTAAGAAGCTGTAGGGTGTCCCACATTACCTAACCCTACTACACATACCTTAAGGGAATTCGAATTAACTACCAACTGTGTGCCCTCCTCCTCTTATGGGTTCGAACTCTTTCCATTCATCTTCTCTTGACAATTGTTTATTCCCTTTTACTGACTTAACTTTTTCCTCTTTATTTTAGTCCTATTTAAAAGTGTTGCGAAAATGGGATGAGTGTTTCAGTGTTTTGTCATGGTTCGTCTGGTTTTTCGTCTGTAGTAGGCAAGGGGGTGTCTTATTTTTTTGCATGTTTCGTCTTGGGATGGGCATATTCCGTGGGTTTGTAGTGTTTGGCATTTTGGCGGTATGTATTTGGTTCTGGAGCCTTTTGTTCCTGCTATGTGTTCTACTTGGTATCGGGTCATTTTTTCGTTGAAGTCTGTGGCTTGGCGGAACAGGTTGATGACGTTTTCGGTTGTCATGCCTACGTTTAGGAGGAACGCTGTTAGTGCGAATCTTCCTATGTGGGATAAGTGTTTTCCTGCTAGTGCGTCTTGGTAGAGTTTTTTCATGCATGGGGGAAATGCTTCGATTACTGTTTTTTTGGGTAGTTCTTCGAGTTTTAGTTTTGTTTTGTGTTTTATGAGGGTTTGTTTGAGTTTTTCTATGCGTTGGGCTATTTTGGGTGGCAAGGCTATTTTTTGGGTTTTTAGCTTTTTTTCGATGTGTCGGCGTATTTCTTCTTGGAGTAGTCGGCACACCTGTCTTTTTGTTAGGTGTACTTCGCCTTTTTGCAGTGGTGTGTTTAC
>QMXC01000074.1 GCA_003661945.1 Candidatus Bathyarchaeota archaeon
GAACTTTTCGTAGGCACTCTCTTATGTTCTTTCAGGTTTGACGAGAAGGGAAACAAAAAGCCTTTCATTCCGAAACAGCTACCTTCGAGACATTCAGACGTCTGCATCCCCGATTATGAAGACCTCAAGTTCATAGAAGAACTGGAAAGTTTAGGCTACGACTTGGAAATAGGTTTTCTCCGCGTCAGAGGAGACCATAAAGTGCGAGTGAGGCTGAAAGGCACAGACCTCTCGAGGCATATAGGAGTCTACGCTATAACTGGAAAAGGCAAAACAGGGTTTGTAAAAACCCTACTCTACGCGATTGCAAATGCGCCGGAAGGAAAATACGGCGTTCTAGTATACGATGCTCATGATGAATACTACAAAACCGTTCAAAAAGGGCTTGTTGGGCTTAAAGAGCTTGGAATGCCTAACATTCACTATTACGATTTACACGAGGAAATGACTCCTAAGATTTCCTTAACCTCGATTTCTCCAAGCGACTTCTTCTCCGTGTTTCCAGACCTAAGCTCGGCTCAAATAGACGCTTGCATGCTGATGTATGGGCTATTCGGGGATGAATGGCTAGTAAGGCTATACAACCTTCCGCCAGCGGGAGCCAAAGAATTCTGCGAAGAAGAGCTTAACGGAATGACCCGGGAGGTAACCGTGAAAACCCTTGCGCGTAAAGTTCAAATATTGACTTCGCGTCCATGTTTCGTGGAAAGGGCGTCCAGAGATTTCATCGAAGAAGTTAAACAGAAACTCGACGCTGGGCACATATGCATCATTAACACGCGTAACCTAACAGCCGTCGAAGAACGCGCCGTAGTAAGCATTTTAACTTCGAAGCTGCTGGAAGAACGGAAAAGCCTGCTTGACAAAGACCCGGAGAAACTGTTTCAGAAGCCAACCGTCCTAATTGTGCTTGAGGAAGCGTTAAGCGTTTTAAGCGAAAGGGTTCTACGCCGTGGCTCTAACATATTCGTCGAGCTGGTGAGGGAAGGAAGAAAATACAAGGTAGGCTTACTCTGCGTGGTTCAGATTCCGCACCGGCTTGACCCCGACGTTGCCGGAAACATAAACACGAACGTTATACTTGGGCTGGCGCAGAGCCGTGGAAGACGAGCCGTAGCGGACAACGCCATGGACGACATGGACCCGCTTATCAACGAAATGAAGATGCTCGACATAGGCGAAGCGATAATTTCTTATCCGCACAAGGGCGAAGTGCCGTTTCCGCTGCCCGTGAAAATTCACTACTTCAACGACCTCGTGAAGCAACACAAAGCCAGAACTGTTTCCGAACCCCCGCCTAAACTCGACGAAGCGTTCATGGAGTGAAAACGCGGTGAAGCCCGTAAGATTTGTTCACGCCGCCGACGCCCACCTTGGCTATAGGCAATATCACCTTCAAGAGAGACAGAACGATTTTCTCAACGCTTTCAGAGAATTCGTTGAAAAAACGCGGGAACTGTCTCCTGACTTCGTCGTGTTCGCCGGAGACCTCTTTCACGACCCGCATCCCTCAAACGTGGTTTTAAGCTCCGCCATCGAACTCATCGACAGCCTAGAAACGCCTTTCCTCGTTGTGCCCGGCTCCCACGACGCCGTTTACAGCAGCACCGTTGGAACGGTTCTCGACCCGCTTCACAAGGGCGGGCACGTCCAATATTTGCCTGTTAAACCCTTCGTCTTCGGAGATGTATACGTCTACGGTATGAGAAATTTCCGCACCCGCGCCGAGTTCGAAAGAGACGGCCAAGCCTTTTTTGAACGTCATCCGCCGACGCCGAAGGGCAAATACAACATTTTCGTTCTACATCAAGGCGTGGACTTTCCTAAACTTAATCTTCACCCGGAAGAAGTGGAACTCTACTCGACGGAGCTGCCTAAAGGCTTCCAATACTACGCGGCTGGACACCTCCATATGCCAAACTGCTTCCGCTTCAACGAAGGCTTCTTCGCCTATGCTGGCAGCCTCGAAACCACGGATTACACGCAGTACGAATACGAGAAAGGCTTCTACCTCGTCGAGGTGGAAAGCGACGGCGAAACAAAGATAACCCGCATACCGATAAAGCAGCATCGGAAATTTAACATCGTAAAAGAAGACTTTTCAGGACGCGACGCTAAGGAAATCGAAGAAAAGGCACGAGAACTTCTATCAAAAGCCGACGAAGAAGGATGCATCATAGTGCTCGTTATGGAAGGAATTCTACCGCGAGGAGTCTCCAGAGTCGACGTAGACTACAACGCGATAAAAAACGCTGCGGAAAAAGCATTACACATACAACTAATAAACAATCTGAAAACGCCTGAAGAAGACTTAAGCCCCATCCAAATAGCCGAAGCCGAGACGATATTCGCAAAAGCCGAAAAAGCCCTCACAGAATATTACGCAGACCTATTCAAGGAAAAGGCTGGAAAATACGCTGCCTTAACCATAGAGCTTGTGAAAATACTGTCAGACAAATCTGCGAAGTCCAGAGAACGGACAAGCCGAGCTGAAAAGAAAATTGAAGAGTTCTATCAAGCGGAAAAGAGGGCTGCGCCATGATTATTCGGAAAATAAGGCTTAGGGGAATCCGTTCTTGGGAGCAAGGCGAAGTAAGCTTTCCGGAAGGCTTCACCGCTATCGTAGGTCCGAAAGGCGCGGGTAAATCATCCCTCATAGACGCTTTAGAGTTCGCCCTCTTCGGAAGCGAAGCCTTCGCGGAATACAAACGGGTAATCCGCGACGGAATGTCCACCGCCGAAGTTGAACTAGCCCTCGAAGAAAGAGGAAGAACCATCCAAATAAAACGGGGACTAACCCGAACATCCCACGGAATAACGCAAGACCCCTCAAAACTCAGCATAGTAGTCGACGGAAAACTTCTCGCACGAAGCAAGGCAAAAGAACTCGACCGCGACGTAAAAACGCTGCTAAAAATCGACAGAAAACTCTTGGAATACACCGTTCTAACACGGCAGGAAGAACTCAAAGCATTATTAAACATGACGCCTAAGGAACGTAAAAGCGTCATCGACACGCTTTTAGAACTAGACGCTTTCGAAAAGGCTTGGGAGGAACTCGGCGGAATAATAAGAGGAAAGGAAGGATATTTAGAAAACCTTGAGGAAACAGCGGCGAAATACGACCTCGAAGCCTTATCCAAGGAATATGACGAGACCATTCAGAGGATAGATGCAAAATCAAAAGAGAAAGAAGCATTGGAAAAACGTTTGGCTGAAGAAAAAGCAAAACTCGAGAGACTAGAACGGGAAGCTCAAAAACTAGAGGAAGAAGCCAAACGGTATTTCGAAATCAAGCAGCAGATACAAACGCAGAAAGACCAGCTTTCAACCCAAAAGCAGCGGATGGAAAGCCTTAACGGGCAGATAAAAACCTTCCAATCCTTGCTGGATGAGGCTGAAAAGGAAAGGGAAGGACTTGAAACCCAGCTTTTCGACGCTTGGGACGAACTTCGAAACAGCGGCTACCAAGGCGAGAACTCACTTGAAGCATTGGAAAGCTTCATGGCGGAGCTTGACAAAACGGTGCAAGAGCTCACGACAGCCATAAGCATAAACCGTCAAACCTTGATGGATGAACAAGCAAAAGAAGAAAAGCTTTCGGGAATGGAAAACTGTCCTTACTGCGGACAGCCTCTTTCAACGCATCAGGCGGAACAGTTCCGACGAGAGAGGCTTCAAAAAATCGAAGAGCTCAGAAAAGCGATTTATGAAAACCAAACACTGCTCGAAGAAAAGAAGGCAGTCCGTGAACTTTTCAAAAAAGTAAGCGAAAGCATTCGTAGAACGGTTGAGCGGCTAAATAGACAGAGCAAAGAAACCGCGGAATACAAGCGGAAAATAGGGGAGCTTCAGAAAAGCCTAGCAGAACTCCGCTTGGAAGCGTCAGACATGGAAAACCAGATTCAAGCTTTGGAGCAAACGCTTCCCGCCTACGATGAGGAAGCACACAGAGAAAAACGGAGGGCGCTGCTCAGCCAGTCCACGCTCGTGGAGAGACTCGAAGGCGACCTCCGGGTAATAAAGGGTGAGATTCAAAGCTTAGGTGAAAGGCTTGACGAAATCGCGGAAAAAATAAACGCTGGAAAAGAGGTTCACGAAAAGCTCGAGACTCATCGCCGCATGGTTAACGAACTAAAAGCCGTACGGAAAGGCTGCACCGCTGTTCTTCCAAACTTGAGAGCCATGTATCTGGAAAAAATCCAGTCGCATGTGAATCTGATTTACAACATGCTTAACACCGTCACGAACTTCCGCATAGTCATCGATGAGAACTACACTCCACTCGTTCAGGTGGGCGGATACACCCGGAGCTACCGCGACGTTTCCGGTGGGGAGCGAACCGAAATAGCCTTGGCTTACCGCATAGGGCTGGGCAACGCCATCTTCGAGGCGAGAACGGGCACGTCTATGGAGCTTCTAATCCTCGACGAGCCCACTGAAAACCTAGGCAACGAGGAGGAAGACCGTTCCATAGAGAACCTCGCCCAGATGCTTTCAGGCTTGAAAGTCAGGCAGATAATCACAATAACCCACGACCAAACGTTCGCCAAATACGCGGATTATACGCTTCAGATAAGGAAAATCAACGGGCGTTCCCAAGTGGTAGAGTGAACATTCCCATGAGGAAAAGCGGCGTTGAAGACTTGAGGCGGCGTGTGGCGAAAGAGGCCGCTTTACTCCTCTACACCATGCAGGAGAAGGAGTATAAACAGGCGAAGCTTAAAGCCGCCAAAATTCTAGGCTCCCGCGTTTTGCCCAGCAACCTCGAAGTAGCCTTGGAACTCGACCGCATAGCCGCGGAAAGGGAAGGCGAAGAGCGAAAGCGAAGGCTTGTTGAAATGCGAAAAGAAGCCCTACGCATAATGGAAGCTTTAGGGCGTTTCCATCCGAGGCTTGTTGGAAGCGTTTGGCGGGGAACAGCCCGCCGAAACAGCGACATAGACATAACCGTCTACACGGAAAATCCTGAAGAAGCCCTAGACGTTCTAAAAAGCAACGGTTTCCAAATTACGAGGACGGAATGGCAAACCATAACGAAAAACGGCGAAGAAAAAAGATATCTACACATTTACGTAGCATCTTCCACGGGCAACGAAGCCGAAATAGTTGTAGCCCCACTTCAAGAAATGGATGCGAGACGAAAATGCGAAGTCTACGGCGACGAGATAACCGGGCTAACCATAAAACAGCTAAAACAAGTCATGAAAGAAAACCCAGCCCAAAAATTCCTACCAATCTCGGAAGGGTTGTCTTAGAATAGATCCCCTCTTAAAACAAGCCTCTTTCTTTTTCGATACTTAAACTAAAGAATTTTATGTAGTGTCTAAACACTCAAATATTTCGTTGTCTTATTCTTTCGTAGAGAGCGCTGTCAAGAGAGCTGAAAGAGATGTATTTCGACAAGAAAGAGTTTCGAAGGCTTTTCCCAAACCTAGCGAGAGAGCTGGAATCCGAAGAACACGAAAACAGCAGAGTAGCCATCAACTCCGTCAGAACAGACGCTGAAACAGGCGAAAAAGCAGTTTCATCCCGAAAGTTCGTCCACTACATGCCCGACGTCGTCGATTTCATACGGCGCTGCGACACAAAAGAACAAGCAGAAGAAATAGTGGACTATTTGGAGAAAAAGGGCGAAATAAGCCGCGAATACGCACAGAGGATAAGAAAGCAGCTGCGGGAAAAAGGCGTGAGAAGCTTCGGCTCCAAAAAAGAGGAAGGCTACTACTTCAAACACGGCTGCATTAAGTAGTGGCAAGAACAGTCAAAGATTAGCTGAGTTTAACAATCGATATGTAAAAGTGAGATGATTAAGGGTAGCTGTTTCCGAAGTTTTTGCATATAAGCACCAGATCTCTCATGTTGATTTTGTTGTCTTTGTTTATGTCTGCCTCCGGGTTCCATCTTGAGTCTCCTAGATAAGAGCCGAAAGCTAACGCTATTATGGATAGGTCTCTCATGTCCACTTTCCCATCTACATTTATGTCTCCAGTTAAGGCGCTAACCAGTATTATGTCGCTTCCCTCGAAGAATGTTCCACTATACAATTCTCCAGTTAACGTCAAAGTCACATTGCCAAAAACAACGCCAGAAGAAAGAATATAGCTAGAGAC
>QMXC01000075.1 GCA_003661945.1 Candidatus Bathyarchaeota archaeon
TAGTCCACGAACTAACAGCTGAAAAGTCGTTTCTGCGAAGGATGACGCGTCAGCGTTTACGTCCCGCAGTGTCTATTTTTCTGTCAGGATTGATGCTTTTCGCTTTCGTTTTAGGACCAATAATCATCCCTCGAGGGATAGGATATCTGCGCGCATGTGAAATGTTGAATATTCTAACTCGTTCTGAAGACGCGACGGTTGACACGTTTCCTGAAATCAACCCGTCTGATTTGAGGGTTACCACTCGAGAAATCGCTGAGAGCATATGCGAGATTAGAAAGTCAAGCGCAGCTTCTTGGATTACCAGCGTCAATTTAGGCATGTACAACGGCACTCTCTCGTGGATTTGCACGGTTTCTGAGACTCCATGGTTTAACATGCTTGTAGGCTCAGCTAACAAGATAAGAGAAGTAATCGTTATTCCCATAAACGACCCGGTTGGTCAACACGCAACAGTGATTCCATTCAAGATGAATTTCGCTGAAGGCTTATGGTGGTGGCAGGACGGTTTAGTTCACGCGTCCGACGTGTTTCCCTTCCGCACGTTTACCCGTGCCTATGTAACAGCCTACAACAACGAGTTGGTTCTCGTAACCACGAGTTACTTCGAGGTTCCCTTCACCGGAGTTTTCAAAGACCCAAGAGTCCACGTTTGGAACCCGGAAACTGGACAGTTAATAGCTGAGTTCACCCCTAATGATGCTCCGGAGTGGGTGGTTCAGAAATGGGATGAAACCTATATCGAAGTTTTAGGAGACAGCTTAGGCGATTTCCGTTGGAGCAGAGACAACGACCTTAACTTTTGGAACGGAATTCCACGTGCTTCAGATAGAAGCGCTGACCCTTCAGAGTGGAAGGGACTTAGATATCAGATGTGGGACGGTGAACTAACCGGAGTATACCTTTTCCACAACAAGAACAACCCAAGTATTCTCGAGTTCATCATAATCGTAAAGAAAAACGAGCTCCTCTTCTACAAAGTCGACCATCTAAACATGATTTCACCGCAAGAAGCAAAATCGATAGCTCTGTCTGGTTTACCTCCCCTCGAAAGAGGAACTTACCAGAGCCCCATAGCTCTTTTGTATCGGGTGGGAGACAACCTATACTACCACATTCCAGTATACCAGTATTACAAAACCGGAGAACACATCCACTATCTACCCATCTACTTTGCTCTAGTCAACGCCATGGACAGAAGATTCATAAGAGAAGCCGTTGGCGAGCACGAAGGCGCACTCGTAAGCGCCATAGAGGCAGCCTATGCAAAAGCGGCTATAGAAACAGGAAGAAAAATCAACGGAACTTTGGTGGAAAAATATGAGCCCGTAGTAATTCACGGAGAAACCCGGCAGTGGCTCACCATCGAGCAGCCAGATAAGACAAGGGTAAACGTCCTAGTAAAATTCGAATTGCTCCAAACAGACGAAGAACGCTTCAAAATAGTTTCCCTCAAAGTCGGAGACCCCGTAACCGTCGTGGTAGACGAAAACAACGTGGTTTTAGAGGTTAAATAACACAAAAGATATGAGAGGGCACCTATTGAAATCTCTGCAAAAGAGTGAGTAGCATGCTGATAGCGCATATTTCGGACATTCACTGCGGACCGGATTTAGAAGAGAACATGCTCAAAACAGCAATAGAAGAGATAAACGCTCTCGAACCCGACTTAGTGATCGTAACCGGCGACTTGACGGAAAACGGCTATTTGTCTGAATTCCAGCTCGTGAAACGTTATCTGGACAAATTAAAATGCGGCACAGTTATCGTGGGAACCGGAAACCACGATTACAGACATACGGGATACCTTCTCTGCCAAAAGTTTTTCCCAAGACCGGAAATCGCTGAGGTAGGCGACATAGCTGTCATATATCTCTCCTCCGCCCGACCGGACAGAGACGAAGGAGAAGTTGGACGACGCCAGCTGCTGTGGCTCGAAAACATGCTGCAACAAAAATACAAGGACTATTTCAAGCTGATAGCAATGCATCATCATTTGATTCCCGTGCCGGACACAGGAATCGAACGGAACACGGTGAACGACGCTGGAGACGTATTAAGAACCTTAATCATGGGAAAAGTAAACCTCGTGCTTTGCGGACACAAACACCGCCCATGGATGTGGAAACTTGAAAACCTAACCATAGTTCACGCCGGAAGCCTCTCCTCAAGGAGACTCAGAGGATTCTTCAAAAACTCCTACAACATAATCAAAATAGACAAAAACCACGTAGACGTGAAGTTCAAAGTCGTCGACGGACCGAAACTCGACGTGAACGAAATTCAAAAACCATACATACAAATCTAGGTATCTTGAAAAGCTTAAAAACCGATTGCCACCATAAAGTATGCCACTTGTCTAAAAGGGGAACATGTTATGTTAAGAAAAATGTTAATGAGAGGACTCGTTACAGCGCTGTTTGCTCTGATACTAACTCAAACAAACATATTGAATCTGACAGCGAACGCTTCGCCTCTAACCGTAGACATTTCGCCTACAAGTGGAGCAGTAGGCACAGTCATAGAAGTCTGGGGCGTAGCTGACACTTTCGGCGGCGAAATTCGGGTTTTCTGGGACGACCGTTTCATAGGGGCAACAACCTCCAACGCCACGGGACACTACCGTATTGAAATTGAAGCACCCGAATCAACAAAAGGAACACACATCATTAGAGTTTGGGACATAACCTCCGGAAACAACGCCACGAAAGAATTCGAGGTCTCACCAGAAATAGAACTAACGCCAACGGAAGGCTCACCCCCAGCATGGGGCATGTTCGGAAGAAACGTCACGATTAAAGGAACAGGGTTCAACGGATTCTCGTCAATAACAGTCTATTTCAGCGCAATCAGCGTTGCATCCACAACGACTAATGATTTCGGTTCTTTTGAAACTTCGTTTAGAATTCCATCAATGCCTAATGGAACCTACACGGTTGAAGCAAGAGATAGCGGCGGAAACTCGGCGACCGCTAACTTCACAATAATACCTAAAATAGTCACCATGCCTACAAGCGGTTCTCCATTTACGCCTGTCAGAATTTTCGGCTCTGGCTTCGACGCCAACGCTAACGTAACAGCCACATTTAATGGCTTCAACATAACTTCCTTCAACAAGGTTAGCACAGACCTATCAGGCATCTTCATAATGGAGTTCTACGTTCCCGAAGTCGCCGACGGAAAATACACAATCGAAGCTACTGACTCCTCCGGCAACTCGGCTGAAATGTCCTTTTTAGTGCCCGGACCACGCTTGATGGTGAAACCTGAAAAAGCCTGTGCTACGTCGATAATCACTGTCTACGGCGAAGGATTCGACCTTCACCATCCTATAGTAGTTACTGTTAACGATACAAAAACCATGACGAGGATCTGGACTTCCCTCATGACCGGAGAGGCATTCCCAGATGAATACGGACGCTTCGAGTTGTCCTTCGAATTTCCAGCGTCAAAACCCGGAATCTACAACGTAACCGCTGAAAGACTATTAGAGTTTGAAGAAGCCCTAGTAACCGAGCCCGTTGTTTGGACTTTGCTTACTATAGTTGACGCGTCGCCGTTGAACGTAGAAGTAGACGTTGGAACAATCCATTTCCCCGGAGAAATCGCCGAGTTTTATATTCAAACAGAAGCCAACGGCACACTAGTCGACGCGTCGATAAACCGGGCGACGCTCTACTATGCGAACGGAACTCAGCAAGTAGACCTAACCGCAAACGTTGAAACGGTTTCCACGGGGATATACCGAATTCCCTATGCGATACCCGGAGACGCTTCACCCGGAACATACGCGCTAATAGTTGAAGCCAGCTACGAAGCCGAACTAATCCAAGCTCAAGGAACCGGACAAGCCTTGTTCACGCTTAACCCAACCCTAATAGAAGAAAACGCCTTAATAACCCAGATTCAAGGACAGATAGCCACCGTGCTAACACAGATGGACTACGTTAGGCTAAACCTAACAGCCATCCAAGCCAAAATAGCCTCAATAGAAGAAAACATAGCCACAATTCAGACAAACATAGGAACGCTAAAAACGGACGTGGAAAACATAAACGCTCAAGTGGAAAGCATTGACGGAAACACGGCGACCATAACAAGCGACCTGGGCGAAGTCAAAAAGAAAATCGCGCCCTACGGACTGGAGTTAGGCATAGCCTCAACGGTTTTCTCATGCCTCGCCGCCATCGCAGCCTCGATAGGAGTTCTCCTCTCCAGAAGGAAAATTCCGCCGAAAACGCCCACTCCAACGCCCGAAACATCTCCTTCGCCGTCTCCGCCGCCGACAGAAGAAAAACCGGAAACCCCAGCCGTTTGATAAACTATACCCTTCCTTTTTCTCCCAATCTTTTAATTTCAGAATTCCTAATGCGCAAGCATTCCTCTCTTACTTCTGAACATGTTATGAAATCTTTATTAGCGCCACTCTATTAATACAGCTTTAATTCAGTATCGGTGGTTTCCTTGGAAAGGATTAGGGTTGGAGTTGTTAAGTGCGGCAACATCGGCACCGCTCCCCTCTTTGAACTTCTTTTAGACGAGCTTGCTGATAGAGAAGACATTGCTGTAAGGAGCATAACTACCGGGTCGAAAATGATGGCAGAAGCAGTCGAAGAAGCCCTAACGAGCATGTTCGAGTTTTCTCCAAACCTCATAATCTTCATTTCGCCCAATCCGGCTGTACAAGGTCCTAAAAGAGCGAGGGAAATTCTCTCAGAGAAGAATATTCCTTGCATATTCATATCTGACGCGCCTGGAAAACGTCTAAGAGAAGAATTCGAAAAGCTTGGGTTCGGATACATAGTTGTCATGGGCGACCCGCTTATCGGAGCTCGCAAAGAATTCTTAGACCCAACAGAAATGGCTCTTTTCAACTCTAACATGATAAAAGTGCTGGCTATAACCGGAGTCTACAACATAATACTGCGGGAAATTGACAGAATCATACACAACCTTAAGGAAAACCTAATCGTTGAACTGCCAAAACTTGTTATCGACACAGGTGAAGTTAGAGATAAATCTGATTTTAAGAACCCCTACGCTAAAGCCAAAGCTATGGCAGCGTACGAACTAACCAAGAAAATTGCAGAAATCAACACGAAAGCATGCTTCATAGAAAAGGAAAAAGAGAAATACATCCCGCTCGTTGCCTGCGCCCATGAAATTGCGCAAGCCGCGGCACGACTCGCTGAGGAAGCTCGTGAAATCGAAAAGTATTCCGACGTCTTGACCAGAAGACCGCATGCTAGGAACGGCAAACCGAAAATTAAGGAGAGACTCATGGAAAAGCCTACTTTTGATGAGGAAACCTATCAGGAGTGGTTTAAGTAGCCGCAAAGCTATGTGAAATTTTTGTATATACGTTATTATCATGTATATACAGTATTTCGAATAGGTATATATTTCCCTTCCAGACTTTAACCCGTGATAAAAAATGAAGACCCTCGAAATAGCTCCCCTCGAAGAAAAGAGATTAACAGTCATAATAGTTGAAAAAGAATATAACGAACAGTTCTGGCCCGGAGAATCATCAACCAACATGTCAGCTATCCTTAAACCCTCCATCGCATTCTGCAGCTTCCTTGAGAAACTCATCGATGAAGTTAACCCGGACTTTGCAACAGAAGAGCTTGGAGCTCGCTCCAATAAAGAATTTAAAGAACAGAATATCATCGCCAAGACATTCCAAAAGAAGAAAATTCCGTTCTTTGCAGTTGAAATAGACGAGAACGCTAAGGAATACCTGCTTTCAAGCCTAGAAGAAAAAGAGGAACTATTAAACAACATACTAACGAGGTTGAAAGAGTCAGCTTCAGAGAACGCATACGAAAGAGAATATCTAACTGCCTATGCCCAATGCTTGCAGCAAGAAATCGCAGAGATGAAAAACGAGGTAAAATTTTCAATTCGAGAAAGCTGGATCGTCATGGGCATACTAGAAAACGCCAGAAAAATCGATAAAGAAAACATAGTTGCTATTCATATAGCAAGCCCAAAACATGTCAATGGAGTTAAAAAACTACTAGAGTCTGTAGATGTCGAAGTAGAAGTTGTTCGTCCCGAAAAAAAACTAATACTTACCCAGAAACATAAATCATCAATGA
>QMXC01000076.1 GCA_003661945.1 Candidatus Bathyarchaeota archaeon
AAAAACGAGAAGGAGTTGAGAAAGAAAACGTTTATCCGAAGAGTGCCCCGAGTCCTTCCAGCGCTTCTTCTTCCTTGGCTTTTTCCTCTTCTTCTTTCTTCTTTTCTTCTTCGGCTGGTTTTTCTTCAGCTGTTGGCGCTGGCGCAGCTGCTGCTGGCGCCGCGGCGAATGTGGGTGCTGATTTGATAGCTTCTTCTATGTCGACTTCCGCTAGAGAAGCAACTAGTGCTTTTACTCGAACTTGGTCGACGTTTACGCCTGCTGCTGTTAAGACTTGGGTTAGGTTTTCTTCGTTTATTTCCTTTCCAGCCTTGTGGAGCAACATTGCAGCGTATACATATTCCATTCTTTTCACCTCTTCTGAATTGTTTTCTAACTGCTTATGTTTTGAGGCGCGGCTTTCTCATCTATCATGCGCACTCTACTACTTAAACTTAACATTTCCGCATATGCTTTAAGGAGCAGGTCTTTTATTGTTTCAGGCGTGGGTATCGCTGCGTTTAGGCTTAGGTTGTAGGCTTTCTGGTGGGCGTCCTGAAGCAACACTCGTATATTTTCGGCTGTTGGGTAGGCGGCGTTGAACGAAAGCGCAAAGGCTTCTTTGTGGGCTGTTTCGATGTCTCGGCGAACCGCTTCTAAATCGATGCTTAACTGTTCCTCTGTTATAATTAACCCGTCGTCGTAAGCCACTTTCATGGTGAGCCCAGCCTCAACGGGTTTTATTCCAAGCTTTGACAACACGTTTGCGAGTCTTTGGGAGATTACCTCCCCCTTCTTTGCTACGAGGGTGTCGCGGTTTATCCATACGCTTCCAGCTTCGATTCGTGTGGGTAAACCGACGGCGTTGAGCTGACTGATTATGGGACCCGGCGGCTGCCCCGTGTTTCCAGCGGGCACTACGACGTCGAAGGCGGCTACGTCTCCGGCTTTGGCTGTTGTTTTAACCTTGTTTTTCTCGAGTAGCAAGGCAAGTCTAAACGGGTTCATGTTGGTGAAAAGGTAAATGTTCGAGCCTGTTAGGTGTTCCAAGAGTTTTTCAAGTCCGGGTTTCTCTTTACATTCAGCTATAGCGCGTTTCATAAGTGTGTTTTTCACCACGCGCATATACACTTTGTCGCGAAGCTTTTTCTTCAGTTCTTGAAGCTGGGCGCCTCGAACTTTCTGTAGGCTAGCTACGCCTATGACGCTGTATTGTTTTACTAGCTGTTTAATCTCTTCGACTTCGCGAATTTTCTGCTCCAAGATTTGTTGAGATGGCATGAATGTTTCCTCTACACCTTGACTTTTACGGGTTCACCCATAGCTGTTTTCAAATACATGTTTCGAATGTTCTTGGCGCCACGTTTAAGTTTCGCCTCAACAGCCCTCAAAACCGTCTGAACATTCTCCAGTATTTCCTTATCATCCATGTCCTCTGTTCCAACCCGACATTGAAGCACGGGCTGACCACGTAGTCGCACAATCACGGTTTTACGGTATTTCTCGATAAATTTTTCGATGGGCGCCGAAGGAGGAACGGGAACAGGCATTTTCCCCCGCGGTCCGAGAAACTTTCCGAGGATTCTGCCAACAGTGGGCATGGACGGTGCTTCTACTAGGAAGAAATCGTATTTTTGGGCGAGTTCCCGCTGTTTCTTCTTGTCTTGAGCTATAGCTTCGAGCTCTGCTCTGCTCATAACTAGGTCTGCTTTAGCTTTTTTCGCTTTTAATGCTAGTTCGCCGGAGGCGATAACGCAGATTTTATTTTGTTTTCCTTTCGGTGCATAGGGAAGCTCTACGACCTCGTGGATTCTTCCTTCAGGTTTTTTGACGTCGATGTCGCGGAGGTTTATTATGAGCTCTACTGACTGCGTGAAATTTCTTTTCCTAGCCTTCTCCTTCACTTCTTTAATGGCGTTGAGCATATTTTCAGCGTTGATGGACATTGAAGAGCGCCCCTTTTGCCAATGAGTATACCATTCCGTTATAAAAGGATTCAGTTTTCATCCTTGAAAAACTCGTCATATTTTCCCTCATCGATTTCCTTCTGCACTTCCCGAGGGTCTTTCCCATCCACCGTGACGCCCATACTAACGCAGCTGCCGAGAACCTCTTTCGCAGCTGCCTTCAAGGTTTTAGCGAGAAGCTGCGGACGTTTAAGCTTGGCTATACGTACAACCTGCTCCATGGAGAGGTCGCCGACTTTTTCTGTGCTAGGCTTGCCCGAGCCCTTTTTGATTTTTAATTCGCTGACAATAAGAGCCGAAGTTGTTGGTGTTCCAACAGTTATTTCAAACTCTTTTGTTTCAGGGTCAACGGTCACTTTTACTGGGACTTTCATGCCCGAGAAGTCTTTTGTAAGCTCGTTTATCTTGTTCACTATGGCGAGGACATTAACGCCTAAAGGTCCAAGAGCCGGACCTAAAGGCGGTCCAGCTGTTGCTTGTCCGCCGCTTACGAGAACTTCAACCGTTTTCTTTTCAACCATGCCTATTCAGCCTCTTTCTTGCTTTTCTCCAACAGTTTTACATAGTCGGCGTGAACCGTTATGGGCAAAGTGAACGTGGCTTCCAAAAGTTCAAGTGTCACCTCTTCTTTCGACTTGTCCACGCGAATTATCTTTGCACGCATCCCCTTAAAGGGACCGCCGATAATTTCCACGATGTCATCTTCGTCCAATTCTTCTATTACGGGTTTAACCACTATGTAACGTTCTACTTCGGAGAAATCCACTATTCCGGGCACTCGGGACTTAACATGTTTTATCCCAGCCATGGCTTCTTCCACGAAGTGGGGGCTCCGGGCTTCGACGAACACGTAGCCCTTCAGGCTTTCAGGAACCAGAATCGCAGCTAACGGGATGTTTCTCATCTCGGCTTTAGCGGCTATGAGGTTCGCCACGTTTTTCTCTTGTCCGGCTGTGGTTCTCACAGCGAAAATCATAGAAGAAGGCTTTTCGTTCGCCATTTCTTTCTCCTGCGGCGTTTAGCCTTAGCCGCCTCCTCCGGATAGGGGTCCCTGAATTACGGATGATATGAGCTGAATGAAATATCCTATTGCCCCAACAGCCATTATTCCTAGAAAGCATATTTTTATCGATAGCCAAAGCTCGCTTTTGCTCGGTTTGGTGGCAATTTTAAGCATTCTAACGCATTGGGATAGGAAGTTTCTTACGCGTTCAGCCATTTTCTCTCCCTTTCTCAAAAACGATTCTGATATTTAGACTTTTTCCATTTTTATGTTTAGCCTTTCTAAAGCCTCTACCATGCGCGGCTTATATTCACCTTTAATTCCCTTCCAATCCAGCAGCGCTTTCTCCACTTTCTCCACCGTGCGTTCAACGCATTGTTTTAACATAGCATCGTTGATCTCTGAGATTGCGTATTTTGGAATTATATGCGCGAAAGCGGTGTCTGTGGTAAGCGCGATCTTCGTAAATTTATAGTTGTAGTGAGGGCCACCTATGCCTATTACCGTGGGGTAAACCGTTGAATCTTTTACGGCTTCGATTACAGCGTCCGCCACAACCTTCGCTGCCTTCTTGTCCTTCCACTGTGCGAGAGTGCTTCCTAACTCGGCGAACATGGCTGGAGTGTCAAGCGAAGGCCCGTGATGGGTGCATTCATAGGAGACTGCGTAGTCTAGGTTTTGTTCTTGAACCAGCTTTGCCATGGTTTTAAGAGTTTTCTTCATTTTGCTGGCTGGCGATACAGATATTTTGTTTGGTAAGCCGCCTAGGACTGCTTGATTTGTGAGGTTGCCCGGCGTGTGAACCGAAAGCGTTGGTGTTCCAGCACGGCTTGCGTGCCGTGAAAGAAACACTATCAATTCGGGCTGGAAGAATTCGGTTATATCTTGTGTTTCGGTTATTTCCTTATTCGTAAAGGCTAGGAGCGCCTGCTGGTTTCCTATCCGCCGAGCATAGACGGGTTTATCGTTGAATGTTCGAGACGTTTTTTCAAATCCATGGAGCTGGATAACTTGTTTAGCTATATTCATTCCAGCAACGTCTTTCACCGAAGCTAATAGCAGAATCATCCCCGGGAACCTTGAATAGAAGGGTAAGCTTTGCCTATGAAAGGATTACGGTTCAAGATTTTCCCTAAATACTCCAAATTCTGATTTCTGATTCTCAATTGTTAAATAAGAAGTTGTGTGTAGCAGATTCTACATACACTATTGGAGTGGAATGTTTATGTTAAGTAAACGTGTTATACGGCTCGGAAAAAAGGCAATTTCGCCTATTCTGGCTACGTTGCTGATAATTATTATCGTGGTAGCCGCAGCCGTGCTCGTGTATGCTTTTTCCATGGGATATTTAGGCTCTTTAACCGGACAAGCTGGACGTATGCCTGTTATCGATAATGTTCAGTTTGCTGGAAACCAGATAAAAATCGTAGTTCGCAACAAGGGAGCGTCGGACATGGTCATTGACGCGGTATACATCAACGGAGAGGCTTACGAAGTTACCCAGCCTGTAAAAGCTGGAGAATCCGAAGTTATAACCCTCGATTTTGTATGGGAGACTTCGAAAAGTTATAAGATTAAAGTGGTTGAAACAGGCGGCTTATTCTACGAAGGCGAATATACGGCGCCTTCAGTAAAGCCCGCGTGGGCGCTCCGGTTCGACGGAATAGACGACTATGTTGAGATACCTGAAGTTCTTCCAGACGAAGGAACGATAGAGTTCTGGTTCAAGCCTTCATGGAACGGGGACGACGGAGCTGGACACACGCTTTTCGACGCCAGCTACGGTTCACAATATTTCTTCATAGACAAAGATTCAGGCAACAATTTGCGATGGTGCTTTGAAGACTCATCTGACAGGGATATGCAGCTTCTAGTGGACGGAACCTTTTTCGAGCAAGACCAGTGGTATCACATAGTGGTTACGTGGAAATACAACAGCAACGGTCCGCACGAAATTTATGTGAACGGCGAAAAGGCGGGGTCGCGGACTTACACTGTTGGAAATAAGCCGACGCTTTATCCTAATCCGAGAATAGGCTTTCGCACAATAGACTACGCGGCTTCAAGCGGGGGAGCAGACGGCGTCATAGATGAGTTTCGAATATACAATAAGGTGCTGTCGCAAGAGGAAATTGAACAAAACATGCAAGGAAACGTTTTAACCGAAAACCTCGTGGTCTGGCTCACGTTCGATGAAGGGCAAGGGGGAACAGTCGCGGATCAGTCTCAGAACGGGAACGATGGAACTTTGATGCCGTCTTATCCGGATAACTGTCCCACTTGTGTAGAGGGCTACACGCCGTAAGCTTCAGCCTTTTTCATTTTGTCTGAGTCCGGAGGGCACGAGCACTAAAACTTTATATAATGTGTTTTTTGAGTCTTATGATTCAAAGGTTGAAAGGAGAAGCGTTGTATGCATCTGCTTCATTTCAAGGATTGGACTGGAAAACAGATAATGGACGTGGTTGACCTCTCTCTTGAGATAAAGGCGAATCCGCAGAAATACTGGAAGGAGCTCGAGGCTCGGTCTTTGGCTATGATTTTTCAGAAAACCTCTACGCGGACCCGTGTTTCCTTTGAGGTGGCGATGACGGAGCTTGGGGGACACGCGGTTTTTCTGGATTGGAGAGCTACGAATTTTACTTTGGCTGACATCTATGACGAGACTAAATACTTGTCGCGGAACGTGGATTGTATAATGGCTCGTCTGCTTCGACATGAAGACTTGAAAGTTATGGCTGGTGCTTCCAGGGTTCCAGTGATAAATGGCTGCGACGAGAAGTATCATCCATGCCAAGCCATTGCCGATTTGATGACCATGAAGGAGGTTAAGGGAACCCTAAACGGCGTAAAGCTGGTTTACATAGGCGTGCACAACAACGTGTGCAACTCGCTTATCGAGGCATGCACCAAAGTAGGCGTGAAAATCACGGCTGTTACGCCTTTAATCCACGAGCCAGCAAAGGATGAGGAGCTAATAGCCGAGGCGAAGAAGACAGGGCTATACACGACTACACTAGACGCGGAGGAAGCCGTAAAAGACGCGGACTTCGTCTACACGGACACTTGGGTTGACATGGAGCTCTTTCTGGACCCGAAATTCGCCGAGGAAAAAAGGCGGC
>QMXC01000077.1 GCA_003661945.1 Candidatus Bathyarchaeota archaeon
CGCATTTATAAAAATATACTTATCATGCACCATGCATGGCATACCAAATCTTCCAGAAAGTGATGAAATAAGTAAAACGTAATATTCAGGAAGTCTAAACTCAATTCGGGCAATTTTCTGCAATTTTTCAAGATAAGAACATTTTTCATCGGGAAATTCATGAAAGCTTACGACATCATTCAGTTGGTTATTTATTTGATAGTAATTCTGCAACTTCTCAATGATGCTTCTGAAAGGCTTTACCAATTTTTCGTATCTCTTGATAACATCTGGAAAAATCGAGCCTTGGGAATTCAGCAATGAAACACATAGATAATGAAACTTGGGCAAGCCTTCCCGAGGCGAGTATAAACCGTTTTTCTTAGCAAATTCTACGTATATTTCCGCTAAATTTTCGAGACGCACAGAAAGTTTTCCTATAAACTGATGAATGAATGAATCGGAAGGCAGACTATACAACAAAAATGCCAAGTCTACTTCTTTATTACTTAAAAAATGTACCTTTGGAATATTTAGCCCCTCCGGAATATTTGCTTAGTATCTAAGAGCATTTAAGGATTTTGAAGCTAGGATATCACGATTCACGTTTTTCATTTTCTCTGGAAAAATTTAAAAAATTTGGTAGCCCGGGGGAGATTCGAACTCCCGTCAGCGGGTCCAAAGCCCGCTATGCTTGTCCGCTACACCACCGGGCTTGCTGTGTTTATGCTGTGGATGAATGTTTAGGGTTTTCTTGTATATTTTTAGCGTTGTTTTTGGCGTCTTGTACGCAGAAGCAGGGTTGGGTTTCGGGTGTCCAGTTTTCGCAGTGCCATAGGGTGTCTACTATGGGGTTTTCGCCTTTTAGGTATCTGTAGACGCAGAAGATTTTGTCTGGGTAGTGGTAGACGTCGTGATAGCTGCAGTTTCCGCAGTGTTTTTCTTTTTCGGTTTTCATGTTATTTTGCTCCTTATTCGTGTTAGTGCTGGTGTTCTCGTGTAGTTTTCGCCTAGTCTTTCGTTTACTGCGGCGACTATTATTGGGAAGGTTATCAGCATGTCGCCTATTACCATGATTTTGCTGGCGTCTTTCTTAAGTTTTCCCCAGCTTACTGTTTCCTCAAGCGTGGAGCCTGAAAGCCCTCCTGTTTCGGCTCTGTCCATTGTTAGGACTATGGCGTAGTCTATGCCTTTTCTAGCGGTTACAGCTGCGTGTTGCACCGTGTTTCGTGGGACGCCTCCTCCTAGCACTATCATTCCGTTACGCGGGGATTTGCGGAACATTTCGATGATGTAGCCTACTTCTTTGAAGGCGTCTACTTTTAACGTGTTTTGCGGGTTTCTCTGCGAATGCAGCCAGTGGATGTAGCCGAATTCAGAGTCGCGTAGAGCCGGCATGAAAATGGGTACTTTTTCTTCGTAGGCGGCTCGAAGTATGGAGTTTGGGTCGCTTAGGCGTTTACCCATTTCCCAAGCAAGCTCATTTGAGGACAGCGTTTTCCCAGCGTTTTCTTCGGCAATTTTGGTGAACATTTCGGCGCAGTGATAGTCCATTTTCACGAAGTCTTCTTCGGGGACGAAAATGTCGTAGATGCGGTAAACATGATATTGGTAGAGCAGAACGTCGTCTGCAGCCCAATGCCCCTTATAGTGGTGCCCGCCGAGGGCTTCTATAAAGTCGTGAACCATGTTAGCCGCGGTTGTGACCAACGCGTCTATCTGCCTTTTACGAATCAAATCCGCAATCACGGTGCGGAGCCCAGCTGGAACAGCAGCGCCAGCTAAAGCCAAAAATATGGTGCACCCTTCATCTCGAAGCATCTTCTCGAAAATGTTGCAAGCCGCGGCGAGTCTTCCAGCGCCGAAAGAACCGGACTTTTCGAACTCCAGCATCAGCTCGTTTACCGTCATTTTCGGCTTTATCTTTATGTGTTCCACAGGGCTCGCGAGAAGGTCTTCTCTACGCATTGATAATCCTCCCTTGAATGTTGCTGTTGCATAATAGCCGGGTTTGTTATGAAAAGGTTTTCCCCGAGGGAAAATGCAAAACGGGAATTATGCATGGCGTTGCTGCTGTTTCAGGCTGTTTATTCTTCTGCTTCCTCTGCGCTTTCAGCCGCTTGTTCCACGACTTCGCCTTCAGCGCATCTTCGGCTTATCCTCGTGATTTTTATCTTCACGTGGTCTCCGGGCTTGGTGTTCGGAACAAACGTCACTAGACCTTTTATCCTCGCGATTCCTTCGCCTCTCCGGCTGGTTTCCTGAATTTCAACGTCGTATTCTTCCCCTAGTTCCACGGGTTTAGGCGGCATCCGGCGGAAGCCTCTTCTTCGCGGTCTTCTTTCCAAACTTTTCACCTCTCTTATCTTGTGACTTGGATAAGAGCGCCTTTTAGGAAAGAGATCTACTCCATTACGGTTAGCTTTCCGTATTTTCCGACATTTAGCTGTATTTCGCCTCGGAAACTGGTGACATAGCCGTTTTCTATTTTCACCTTGTCGTTCACGTTTACCTGGTCTATCTGGTCGTTCCATAAGGTCAATTTTATGGAGCCTGTATCGTCGGATAATGTCGCTGTTGCTACTCGAAGCATAGTGTTCCGGTATCTCGACATGACTTCTCGAGTCTCAGACTTGTCGATAACTTGTCCTTCTACGTCTACGCGTCTCATTCCGTTTCTCAAATCTTTAATTTTCATTCTGTTTCCTCCTATTATGCTTGTTTTTCCGCGATAGCAAATTTTCTGCCGACTTTTACGATTCTGACTTTTAGCCGTTCACCTATCTTTGCTTGGGGCACGAAAATTAGGTATCCCTCTATTCTGGCAACCCCGTCTCCGTGGCTTCCTATGTCGTCTATTACAACCTCGAGTTCTTGTCCTTCTTTTACGGGTGCAGAATGAAAAAGCGGGATGCGGGAGCCGTATCTACGCTTGAATCTCCTCGACCGTCTTCCTGCATTTCTTGTTTTTTCGGGTAGCCTTCTAGGCATTTAATGCTTCGTCCTTATCGCGGAAACTCCCCAAAACACGTGAGAGCAAACTGTGCAGAGCCGTCTGCCTTTTGCCCTTTTTTATGTTTTGGCGAGTTAATCGGAAACAACAACGCGTATGCCACATATAAGCTTTCTTGTGCAGATCAAAAGCCTATCAGAAGAAGAACTATTCCTTGAAGGAAAAATCCCAGCAGATAGGCGCCGTACGAGTAGAAAAGAGCTTTTCCCCATGAAAAATCATAGATAAAATGCACAGCGACACCGCAAAGGTTCATGCCCCACAGAAGCGGTACAAAATATAATAGGGCGTAAATTACGGGATAAAGAGACCTCCACTGCTGGAAACCCGCTGTTTCCAGCCTAGAGATAACTGTTATTTCTATTGTTGGGAGAGTGAATGTGAGGACTAGGCAGACTAGATAGCAAACTATCAAGGGCGCAAAAGAGTAGCCTAAAGCCGCGAAAAGAGTTTTCTCCCTTTTTTGTCCAGATGCTATCACTTTGAAAATCAACACGAAAGCCAGAAAGTATACGGCCCAAGAAATTATGAACATAAAAACCGAGTACAAAAAGAGATTGACATAATTTCCCGCTGTAGCGCTTATTTCCGGTGAAAAGGTTCCTCCGAACAGGAGGCCGTCGACTAGCAAGGTAAGGTCCGCTGTCTGGTTTTGAGGCCACTCTATTTGAAATTCCAAACAGTTAAGCTTCTCCCAGCTTTGGGTGCTGACGCTGAGGGAGAGGTTTGACCATGTTGTGAAGTTTAGGAGGTTTATGAATGATGTTTCGAAGGATTTGTTTTCGTCGGGTGAAAGCAGACGTAAAGTAGCCTCAGCTGGCGGAACATTGTTGGTATGGTTTAGTTTTACGCTAAAGTATAGTTTTTTAAGTCCTTTTTCGGAACAGTTGAGCGGTTCTATGGTTTTCTTCATCTGTATGACGCTGCTGTTTTGAACAAAACAGCGGATGGAATAGTTTCCCATAATAGAATCTGTTTGTTCAACGGTTAGGTTGCCATTGGAGCTCCATCCGTCGATGCTTTCTGTCCAAGCTTCGTCTGCTGGGAACGTGTTTTCCACGAGCATTTTTGTGCCTATGGACATTCGTAAGCCGGCTAGGAGTAGGGAGCTGAGCACCATGATTATTATGACTCCTGTCGTTGTTGGGTTTTCTGTGATTTCTTTGAATCCTTTTATTGGGGAGTAGAGAACTTTGAATATGTTATACTGTTTTAGGTTCATGGCGTGTTTTTCCTTAAGGTGTCTGCGGGTTATATGTGTTAATCTGAATCATTTAGTTTTCTCCCATTCCGAGTTTCAGTTTGCGGTATGTCGCGTAGTCTACGTGTTCCACATAGGGGTTTTCCGCTTGATATTTTAGGGTGAATTTTTGACGGTTCCTTTTCTCCGGCAGCTGCTGCGTGGTTATGAACACATAAGCGTCGCTTCCAGCGCCGGACCCGTAGCTTACCACGAGAATTCTCTCTTCAGGCTTCGCTACGTCGAGAACCGCGGCTAACCCTATGGGCGATGCTCCCGAATAGGTGTTACCGAAGTTTGCCACCTGAAGCCCCGGCATGTACTGCTCTTCTTTGAAGCCTAACTGTTTGGCTATTCTCGTTGGGAAGCGGAGGTTAGGCTGGTGGGAAACGAAATACCGTATGTCTTTTGGTTCAAGCCTCATTTTTTCCATGATTTTTCTCGCCGCTTTTGCTATATGTTTGAAGTAGGCTGGGTCGCCGGTAAATCTTCCGCCGTGGCGTGGGAAGGGTTCGCCGTCTCTTCGCCAGAAGTCAGGCGTGTCTGAAGTGCATGAGCACCATCCCTCGATTTCGGCGATTACGTCGTTTTTTCCGAATATAAAGGCACACCCGCCGTATCCGACGAAGAAGTCAAGTTCGCCTCCCGGCGAGCCGCGTGGCGCTGCTTGGCTGTTGTCTGCTCCGATAACCATAGCGTAGTCCACGTGGGAGTTGGGATAGTAGACCAGTGAAGCAGCGTCTTTGAACATGCTCGTGGCTGCCTTGCAGGCGAATTCTGTGTCCACCGCGTCCACAAACTGCACTCCGCCGCTTGTGTCCTCTTCTCCGAGTTTCAGCACTTGCGCCACTTTGGAAGCTATGGGCTTAACCGCGTAGGGGTTGGATTCCGAGCCTACGTAGACCTTTCCTATAAGCGCGCTGTCAACTCCGGAGTGAATCAAGGCGAGTTTTCCAGCTTCGACAGCCGCGGTAATGGCGTCCTCGTCTATGAAGGGTACTGAACGTTCCATAAAGGCTTCTTTTATTCTGAACTTCGAAACGTAAGCGCCGTATCCTACTATCCCCGGTTTTTCGTATTCCTTGTTAGGTTTCATCACGTGGTATTCTTGATAGGGGTAGTATTCGTCGGCGAAAGTGAAGGTCAACGATATGGTGGGGATTATTTCGCTTTTCTCCACCGAGTAGCGCCGTCTGAACCGGGGCACAACTTCCCTTCCTTCGAGGCTGGAAAGGTCAACTTCCTCGCCTTCTTTCCATATTTTGTCCGTCAGCCGCCCTGGAATCCGAATTTTTCCGTCGTGGAAGGAAACGATGCCGTAGACGTAGCAGCCTAACGGGGTGAACTTGTTGGTAGGGTTATTTATGAACGTGCATATTTCGAGCTTGCCCTTTTCGAAGAAAAGGTCTATGGGCACCATCTTTCCATAGCTTTTCCTTCCACAGCTACCGCAGTAGTCGCGGATGTCAAAGTATTCTCTGCCGCATAAGGAGCATCTGCATCCCCTTAACCGGTCGCCTACGTATGAGACTCTGCGTTCTATCGGCTCGCTGCTCATCGAGGTTCCCTCCCGAAAATGTAAACGTAGCCTTTCGTTCCGAAACCTTCCAGCTCGAGGGAGCAAGCATAGAAGGGTTCTGATGGCGGTTCTATCTGCCTTTCACCCGCCTCGTCCCTCAACTGTTTGAAGATTTCGAAGACTTGGGCGCCGCCCGTTGCGCCCAACGGGTTGCCGTCTGCTTTAAGCCCGCCGTTGGTGTTCACGTA
>QMXC01000078.1 GCA_003661945.1 Candidatus Bathyarchaeota archaeon
AAGCCAGAAGAATTCCCCTGAAGTGGCGAGCACCAAGGCGGAAGAAAGTCCCGTTCTTTCGTCAAAAAGCCCTTTAGAAAAGAAGAATGTGAGGATGAGAGTGAGGAGCCCAAAAAAGGCGGAAGGCAAACGGGCGGCAACTTCGTTCATTTCTCTTAGGAGCTTCGCTGAGCCGGCGATCATCCAGAAGAAGAGGGGCGGTTTGTCATAATAAACCTCGCTGTTCAGGTGAGGGATTATCCACCCCTCCCCCTGAAGCATCTCCCTGGCTATCTGGGCGTAACGGGGCTCATCAGGGTTCCAGAGGTCCCATCCCCCGATGTTGGAGAAAAAGAGGAGACCTCCGAAGGCGACCAGTATGAAGAGGTAAAGGAAGGGGCGCATTTGCGCATAAGGGAAGAGTTTCCTCACTCTTCTTCGGCTTTTACCAGTTCTTCGAACCTGAGATCCATCCCCAAGACACCAACTATCTGTTCTTCCTCGTTTCGGACGGGAGCGGAGACCGTTATACAAAGGGCTCCTGTTATCCTGGAGGTGTAGAAGTCGGTGATGTGGACCTTTCCCGTCTTGAGGGGTTCAATAAACCACTCCCGATCGGAGAAGTCCTCGTCACTTCCTATCGTCTCGTATTTGGCTCGATCTTCAGGACGGGTGATATTCTTGGTGATCTTTTTCCCCTCCAGATTGACCACATAGAGGAACTGGATGAAGGGGTTCTCCTGTTCCACCTGCTCCAGCAGCCGCTCCTGTCTTTTCGGATCCATGGAGCGGATATCAGGATGCTCCACCACTTTCTCTATCAGGCTTGCCGCCATATCGTAGGCCCTCTGTTTGATGAGGTCGAAGTCGGAGACGAAGAGCTCGGGTAAGTATTTGCGCGCCTTCCTCTCCAGCTCCTCGGAGGATATATCCGTGGTCCTCCCTTGGGCGTACTGTTCTTTGACCCACTTGTAGATCTTTGCTACCCCTGGATGACGCTTATCCACCCTTCTCTCCCCAGTGAGGGCGAAATAGGAGTTGATCCAATGAGCGATTCCGGCAGTGCCCGATTTTTCATTGATCGTTACGGTTATAGGCCTGTTAAGAATCTTCTCCGTATCGAAGGCGCAGTAGATCCTTTCGTCCTTCAGTATCCCATCCGCATGGATCCCGGCCCGGGTGGTGTTGAACTCCGCTCCCACAAGGGGTTGATTCTTGGGGATCAGCTCCCCTATCACCTTTTCATAATAATTCCTGATTTCAGTGATAACTGTGGTATCTATCGCGTTATGGTCGCCAGTGAGGCTGATGTATTCGAACACCAATGCCTCAATGGGGGTATTCCCGGTCCTCTCCCCGAAGCCGAGCAGCGTCCCGTTCACGGCGGAACAGCCGTAAAGCCAAGCTGTAGTAGCGTTGATCAATGCCTTGTAGAAGTCGTTATGCCCGTGCCATTCGAGCAGTTCCGATGGAAATCCCGCATCATCCACCAAGGCCCTTATCAACTTGGGCACGCTCCTCGGGAGGGACGCCCCGGGGTAAGGGACACCGAGTCCGAGGGTATCGGCCAAACGGATCTTTACGGGGATGCCACTTTCCTCCGAGAGCCGCAGCAACTCCTGGGCAAAGGGTACGACAAATCCATATATGTCCGCCCTTGTGATGTCCTCAAAATGACACCGGGGCCTTATCCCTTCTTCGAGGGCCGCTTCCACTATCCTCAGGTAGTCTATCATCGCCGCTCGGCGGTTCTTCCCTAGTTTGAGGAAGATGTGATAGTCGGAGACCGAGGTGAGGATTCCCGTCTCCTTCAGGCCCATCCCCTTAACCAGCTTGAAGTCCTCCTTATTTGCCCTTATCCAGCCGGTGATCTCTGGGTAAGGGTATCCCCTCTCCAGGCACCTTTCCACCGCCTCTCTGTCCTTATCGGTGTAAAGGAAGAACTCCGTCTGCCTGATGACCCCTCCCTTCCCCCCGAGGCGGTAGAGCATATCGAAGAGATCCACTATCTGCTGGACGGTATATGGGGGGCGGGCCTGCTGGCCGTCCCTGAAAGTGGTATCGGTGATGAAGATATCGTCGGGAGGATCGATGAGTTCCACCCGATGATCGAATTCCACCCGACAGACCTCTTCATAGGGGAAGATCTCCGTGAAGAGATGGGGCTCATCGACATCCTGAAGCTGGTACCTCTGACGCCTTTTCTTGTTGCGGCCCAGAAACCCTCCGATGTTCCTCCTCATCGTTATCATCTGAAACTCCTTGGAGTTTTTTGCTAACTTAGCACAGGTCTTAAGGAAAGAGAAGGTCTACGGCTTTCTAACAGTGCAGCCAGCGCAGCTTGTGGCTGTACATCCCGCACAACTCCCTGTAGAGGAGCGGATTTTCCCCTCAGAGGAGGAGGCACATACAGAGAGTTGCTGCTGCACTTTCTCACTGCCACAGTGGGGGCAACGGATTTCCTCCTTCTCCTTTGCCGATAGGATCAATTTCTCAAACTCCCTCTCGCAACGGGTACATGAAAACTCATAGATGGGCATCTCGCCTCGCTCCTCGGGAAAGTTTTGATGCCTGAGCAGCCAGATCCAATGCCCTCTTTGAGAGCCTTTCCCTCTTCTCCTCAGCCAGCTCCTTCCCCATTTTGAGACATATCTCTCCCATCATTCGTAGATATTTGGACTTCTCCTTTAGTCCTTTGGAGAGGTCCATAGCCCTCTCCAAGGAGAAGAGGCTTGCCCGATATCTGTTTTTGAGGAATGCACTGACTCCCTTTGCATAAAAGTAGAGGAAGGAAAGGTCGTTTTTTTTATCGCCATTATACCGGAAGGCCCTCTTCAGAAAATCCATTGCCATTTCGTACTGTCCGCTTTCCAGCAGGCCTTCCGCCCCCTTCCGGTAGGCTTCGCTTAATCCCTTAGGAAAAAGGCGACGCAGGAGCTCTTCAAGGCCCTTCCTCCCATAGGTCTTTCTGAAAAGGGGGAGCCTCTGAAGAAAGAACCTCAGAAAGAGGGGGTTCTCTTTGATATATTTGGGGAGAAAGGCCTTCAATCGGAGGGCAGTGTCCTCAAAGAGTCGCTTCATCTCCAAAAGTCCGTCCTTCAATCCCCTTTCAGCCCTCTTTCCTATCTTGGCGAATTCTTCCAGTAGCTTTTCATCTCCGTGCACTTTATCGCTGAGCTCTATGAACTTGGGCCTATAAACCTCGAGTTGATAGAGGTTTTCCCTCACCTTCATCGCCTCATGAAAGATGGAACCGATGGCCAAATCAAGAAGTCTCTCTTCATCATCATATGGATCATTGCCTGGATAGCGAAACAGGGCATGGGAGGTCTCTTTCAGGTTGAAGAGGGGTAGATAGGGGTCCTTATCGTCTATGAACCGACTTACCTCATGAAAGGTAAGTCCTCCTTTCTGGTATTTCGCATAAAGCTCCTTAAACTGGGCCCAAGAGAGCAGGAAGTCCCTCACCAGCTCCAGGATCTTCCAATCCCTATCTCTATGTCCCTTGCTTTGCTTCCCCTGATCCTTTTCCATAGGCGTCTCTTGCCTTGTCCACCTGCCCCATCTGTTCATAAGATTTCCCCAGCTGGTTGTATACCTCGGCGTACCTCTTCTCAGGAAGGCCCTTTATCAGAAGGGCCCTCTCCAGAAAAGGGATCCCCTTCTCCGGCTCCCCCTTTTCCCGGTAGCAGACCCCGAGCATGAGGTACGAATCAAACTCCAGGGAGGGATCGTTCATCACGATTTTGAACTCGTCTATGGCCTTCTCATAAAGTCCCATCTCCATAAAGGCCACACCGAGATTATAGTGGGTCTGATAATCGTCCTTTTCCACCTGAACACTCAGCTGCTCCTCTATCTCTTTCATCAGGTCTTTCATGATCGCCTTTTTCCCCTCGGCCTCCTTTTCCTTCGCCCTCCTTTCCTTTTCTTTCCTCTCTATCTTCCGGATCTTCTCCTCTGCCTGATATTCATGGGGTGCCCTTTCCAGAACTCTCTTGTACTGTATTTTTGCATCCCCAAGGAGCCCCCTTTTCATGTATAGATCACCAAGCCTGTAATAGACGTCCAAGAAATCTGGATTTAATACCAGAATTTTTTTATAGATGGAGATGGCTTTCAGGTCCATTTCCTGTTTGAGGTACTGCTGGGCGATCTCTAGTAGCTCGCTTACTGCCCGATCTTTGTCCCCCGCCTTTATGTAGAGATCAGCCAGCTTTAACCTGGCCTTGAGGTCCTCTGGTCGTGCCTTCAGAAGCTTTTCATATTCTTTTATAGTTTTCTTTATTCCTTTGGGGGACAGCTTTTTGGAAAAAATAGAAAACTTCACTTTTCTTATCTAAGACTGAATAATCCGGCAAAATAAGCAAGAAATCGACTGTCCTACATTTTCGCCGCAAAAGGTTTACTTGTCAAGGGATCTCAATACCTTGTTTTTTTATTTAAAAAAATGGTATATAAAAGTTAACAATGTGGAAGGAAGAGCTGGGGTCTATTAAAGGGGTGAAAGAGGTTTTTCTCTTTACACGATCGGGGAGAGTTCTATGGGGTGACGACCGTGAGGATGTGAGAAGGGTAGGGAGAGGGGTAGCCCTCTCTTTTGAATTCCTACATAAAGTAAAAAAAGAGGTAGATTTCTTGGAGTTTATCTTCGATAAGGAAAAGGTATTAGCCATGAGAGGTGAGGACTTCTATTTGGCCGTAAGGTGTGAAGAGGAAGCGGATCTGTCGATGTTAAAGATCTCGATGAATGTGGCGAAATCCCAGATAAAAGGAGAAAAAGGATTAATGAAGGCGATAAAAAGGGACAAGGGCTTTGACGAAAGGACCTTAGAGGAAGTCCCCATCCTCATGGAGATTTGGCATAAAGTGGAATAGCTTTTTATAACAGAAAAGGAGAGAGCGATGGCCGATGTGTTTGCAGGAAACCTTGTCCATTTTAAGCTAATAGATGTCTTGAAGCTTCTCTCCTCCGAGAGGAAGACGGGTCTCTTAGAGGTAGTGAAAGGGACAGAACGGGGGGAGATATACTTGGATGGGGGAAAGATCGTTCATGCTACCTCCAAGGATGGTGTGGGGGAGGAGGCCTTTTTCAAGTTGATTACCTGGCTCGAGGGAAACTTTACCTTCTTCCCGGATGCGACAACCGATGAGAAGACAATAGAGAGGAGCACGTTGGAACTGCTTGAGCAAGGAAGCGAATACCTGAAGGAGTGGGATGAGATAAAGGAAGTCATCCCTTCCCAGGAGATCATTTTCAAACTTTCTTCAGGAGGGGTATCGGAGGAGGTAACGCTGAAACCCGAAGAATGGGCGGTACTTTCCCAGATAGATGGGGAGCGGACAGTGGGTGAGATAGCCCAATTGACCGGAAAGGACGAGTATCAGACCGCCAAGGTGATGTTCAACCTTTTTATGAAGGGGCTCATAGAGATTGCCGCTGAGCCGAAACGAAGGGCAAAGAGGATTCTAAACTCCAACTTCCTTGATGTCTTGGAGGCGAAATTTAAAGAGGTGATGGGACCTATAGCTTCTTTTTTAATGGAGGAGATAATAGTGGAGTTGGGAGAGAAAAAAGAGGCCTTTCCCGCGGAGAAGGCTGCGACCTTGGTAGAGCGGATGAGCGCCCAGATAATCAATGAGGAGCAGCGAGTGGAATTTCAGCAGATGGCCCTCAAAGTACTGAGGGAGTATGTCTAACTTTTTGTTTAGGTAAATTTATGCAGCAGAAATTCCCAGGAAAAGTCTTGATAGTCGATGATGAGGAGGCCCTCACCTGGACGATGATGAGGGCCTTGTTGAAGCAGGCGGATGGATATGAAGTGCTGGTCGCCAACAGCGGCCAAAAGGCCCTCGAGATCCTCGAGAGAAATCCCATCGATGTAGTGGTAAGCGATATAAGGATGCCCGATATAGATGGCCTCCAGCTCCTCACGGAGATCAAAAAGAGGTATCCCCAAACCAAGGTCATCCTTATGACCGCTTATGGTTCCCCAGAGCTGAGGAAGGAAGCGAGCA
>QMXC01000079.1 GCA_003661945.1 Candidatus Bathyarchaeota archaeon
AGGTTTGGATGTTTCTAAGTTTATCTCTCTCAGTATCCGCTATGCCTTTAATTATTTCTCTTCCGCTCACAAAATCCCGTATCAATATGCGCTGGCTTAAAAAGAGCAGTTAGAGCTTAGCATGTTATCAATACTCTTCACAATTTTCTCGCATTTTCTGGCAAAATTTAATAAACTTGTATTTTTACTCGATTTTGATGAATAAGAACCAAATTTAGGTGTAGGTGTGCCTATTGACGCAAGTGGTTGATTATATATCTGTTGAGTATGACCAAGAAGAGTTACGGCGAGAACTTCACATTGAAAAACTGAAAGGGGGCAAAAAAGAAGTCACTTCTCTGATTGAAGAAAGTCGCGGACTAGTTGAACCTAAAGCTGTGTATACATATCTTGAAGTAGTCAAAATTGAAGGGAACTGCGTGTACTTGGAGAATGGTGAGAGGTTGAAAGGTTTAATTCTTGCAGATATGCTAAAGCCTCGCCAGAAAGTCGCTCCTTATGTGGTTACTATCGGGTCGAAGTTAGAAAACCGTGTATCGAAACTTGCAAGGGATAACATTTTCCTCGCCTTTGTTCTGGACAAAATTGGAGATTATGCCTTGAGAATCGCTCGAGAGAGTGTGAAATTGCTTGTGGAGAAGGCATTAGGGGATAAGGTTTCCAACTTCGGTCCTGGAGAGGGTACAGGAGAACTCTTCGGAATTGAGCAGCAGGCGATTTTGTTCCGAATCCTTCAACCGTCCAAGAATATAGGAGTACGACTTACGCCCAACTACTTGATGATACCGAAAAAGTCTGTGTCGGGAGTATTCGCCGTCACGGATGAAGAATACGTTGCATGCAAATATTGCCCCAAGAAATGTGAAGACAGAAAGTCAGCTTTTAGAGGGGAATACCACCCTCGCCACATTCCTCAGTGAAAATGAACTCGCGTTATATCTCAGCGCGCGCTTTCCGAGCTGATTCTAGCCTGGCAAACATTAAATCACCGCGACCCCACCATTATGGGGGGTTATTTTATTTTTTCTAGTATTATGGCTGGGCATATTCGTGTTACTCCGTTTATTTCTTGTAGTTTTCTGCAGAATTTTGTGAGTTGTTTTGAGTTTTGGAACCAGCATTCGATGAGTATCATGTGGTCTCCGCTTGCGGAGTATAGGCTTTTTACGTCTTCCATGTTTTTTAGCGTTTCTAGAACCGTGAGGTAGTTTTCCGGTTTTGTGTCTATTCCTATGAGGGTGTTTATTTCGAATCCTAGTTTTTTATGGTCTACTTCTATAGTGTATTTTCGGATTATGCCTTCTTCTTCGAGTTTTCTTATCCTTTTTCGTATAGCTGTTTCACTCACACCCAGCGTTTTCGCTATCTCGAGATAGGGGATTCGGGAGTTTTCTTGGAGGATTCTGATTATATCAATGTTCGAAATTCGAACCATAAAGTATATAAATTCGAACGATACTTATAAGTTTACCGCACTAAAAGAGGTGGAAAACGTGAAAAACACGATTGAAAATTTGGTTAAAGCCTTTATTGGTGAAAGCCAAGCGCGAAACCGATACACGTTCTATGCAAAAATCGCGAAAAAAGAAGGCTTCGAGCAGATCGCGGAAATTTTTCGGATAACCGCTGAAAACGAGAAGGAACACGCGAGTAACTTGTTCAAGCTGATTAACGAGTTGAAAGAGAAAAGCGGAGAAAAACTAGACGAAATCTTGGTGGAAGCAGCTGCGCCCACGGTGCTAGGTAGCACGGCGGAAAACTTGAAAGCCGCTATTGCCGGCGAACACTACGAATATACGGAGATGTACCCAGAGTTTGCAGACATCGCAGAAAAGGAGGGTTTCCCTGAAATTGCCAAAAGATTAAGAGCAATCGCCAAAGCTGAACAACATCACGAGGAAAGATACAAGAAGCTGCTGGCGCAAATGGAAGCTGGAACCGTTTTTAAGAAGGAACAGGAAGTTTGGTGGGTTTGCCGAGAATGCGGATACGTTCACTATGGAAAGGAACCGCCCGAAGAATGCCCTTCATGTAGCCATCCTCGAAGCTACTTCCAGCTTAAATGCGAAGAATACTAGAAGAAGGTGAAAAGGAAATGGGAGAAGCAAAAATTGGAGTTCCACTCTTAGGGGACAAAGCACCTAGTTTTGAAGCGCAAACGACGAAAGGAAAGATAAGGTTTCCAGACGATTATAGGGGCAGATGGGTTGTTCTGTTTTCGCATCCAGCTGATTTCACGCCTGTTTGCACATCGGAGTTCGTAGCTTTTCAGAAAAGATACGAGGAATTCAAGAAACTCAACTGCGACCTCATCGGGCTGAGCATAGACCAAGTGTTCAGCCACATGAAATGGGCAGAATGGATAAAGGAAAAGCTGGGAATAACAATCGAGTTTCCAATAATCGCAGATGACATGGGAAGAATAGCCTCCTTGTTCGGAATGGTTCACCCGAAAAAAGGAACAAACACCGTTAGAACGGTCTTCGTAATCGACCCCAACGGAACTGTCAGAACCATACTCTACTATCCGCAGGAACTTGGAAGAAATATGGACGAAATCTTGAGAATCGTAAAGGGACTGCAAATCTCCGATGAAAACCACGTGGCTATACCGGCGAACTGGCCCAACAACGAGCTTATAGGCGACAAAGTCATATTGCCACCGGCAAACAACCAAGAAGCAGCAAAAGAACGGCTTGAAAAAGCAAAAACCGGAGAATTCGAGTGTTTTGACTGGTGGTTCTGTTACAAAAAACTTTGAGGAAGTAGAAAAATGGCCGAGTTAAAACAGGTTTACCGATGCAATATTTGCGGAAACATCGTTGAAGTTCTGCACGCTGGAAGTGGTCAGCTAGTATGCTGCGGCCAGCCGATGGAGCTTTTAACCGAAAAGACAGAGGACGTTGGCAAGGAGAAACACGTTCCGGTGGTAGAGATGACGGCGGACGGTTTCAAAGTGAAAGTTGGAAGCATCGAGCATCCGATGGAGGAAAACCATTACATTGAATGGATAGAGCTGATCGCCGACGACAAAGTCTACAGAAGATTTCTGAAGCCAGGTGAAAAGCCTGAAGCCGAGTTCAAAGTTAAAGCAGAGCAGATACAAGCGAGGGAATACTGCAACGTCCATGGGTTGTGGAGCGTCCGGAAAAGTTAGAACGGTGAGAAACATGGGTAAATGGCGATGCATCGTCTGCGGATACATATACGACCCGGAAAAGGGAGACCCCGACTCCGGCGTAAAAGCTGGAACCCGGTTCGAGGAGCTTCCAGACGGCTGGGTTTGTCCCATTTGCGGAGCGCCGAAAGACCAGTTTGAAAAGGTAGAATAGATGAAGCCTAGAAAGCTGAAAGCGAACGTTTACTGGGTTGGAGCCGTCGACTGGGATAGACGGCTCTTCGACGAGCTTATCCCTCTTCCCGACGGGACAAGCTATAACGCCTACTTGATTAAAGGAAGCGAAAAAACGGCGCTGATAGACACCGTTGACCCGCCTATGACCGAGAAGCTACTGGAAAATCTGGCGCGGTTAAACGTCAGGAACGTAGACTACGTTGTCGCTAATCACGCAGAGCAAGACCATTCCGGAGCTTTGCCTAAAGTGTTGGAGCGTTACCCGAACGCCACGGTCGTCGCAACTCTGAAATGTAAAAACTTGTTGACAGAGCTTCTTTTGATACCAGAAAACCGGATTAAAACCGTTGAGGACGGGGAAACTCTGTCGCTAGGAGACAAGACTTTAGAGTTCATTCACGCTCCTTGGGTTCACTGGCCAGAAACCATGCTTACGTATTTGAGGGAAGAGAAGATACTTTTTCCATGCGACCTGTTCGGCTCGCACCTAGCAACATCAGACCTTTACGTGACTGACGAAGCCACGGTTTACGAAGCAGCTAAAAGGTATTACGCGGAGATAATGATGCCTTTCAGAACCGTCATTCAACGAAACTTGGAGAAGATAAAGGATTTGCAGATAGATGTTATAGCGCCGAGCCACGGTCCAGTCTATGATAAGCCAAAGTTCATACTAAACGCCTATAGCGACTGGGTTTCAGCTCCACCTAAAAACATCGTTGTTTTGCCTTACATTTCGATGCACGGTAGTACCCAAAAAATGGTGGACTATTTCGTTGCCGCTTTGGTTGAACGGGGAGTAGGCGTAAAACAGTTTAACCTAGCTCGAACCGACATTGGGAAGCTGGCGATGGCGTTGGTGGACGCTGCGACAATCGTGGTGGGCTCGCCCACAGTTCTGACAGGGCCACATCCAAACGTGGTTTACGCTGTTTACCTCGCTAACGCTTTAAGGCCGAAAGCGAAGTTTGCGTCGATAATTGGGTCCTACGGCTGGGGTGGACGAATGGTGGAACAGATTAAAGGAATGCTGACCAACCTGAAGGTGGAGCTGCTTGAACCTGTTATTGTGAAAGGCTATCCGAAGGCGGAAGATTTCGAAGCGCTAGACCGTTTAGCAGACGAAATTTTCCGTAGGCACCGTGAGCACAACATAATCTCGGCTTAACACGTGGAGGATGGATAAAATGCCGAAACTTCTCATCCTATATTACAGCCGTACGGGAAATACTGAAAAAATGGCGGAAGCAGTTGCCGAAGGGGCAAAAAATGTTCAAGGAACAGAAGTGACTGTGACCTATCATGTAAAGCCGGAAGAGCTAGCTAAATTCGACGCTATGGCGGTAGGTGTCCCTACATATCACCATGATATGACCACAGACATCAAAAGGCTTTTCGAGGAAACAGCTGTAAAACACGTCGATTTAAAGGGTAGAGTAGGCGCAGCTTTCGGCTCTTATGGGTGGAGCGGCGAAGCTCCACGAATGGTTCTTGAAATCATGAAAAACAAGTTTGAAATGCGCACGGTTGAACCGCCGCTGCTAATTAAATACGCGCCTAATCAAAACGGAATGGAGAAATGCAGGGAATTCGGAAAGAAAATAGCCGAAGAAGCTTTGAAACAAATCAGTTAATAAGAAAACGATTGGATATGTAGAGGGGGAGTTGAAAAATGATTGGTCGAGAAGACGTAAAGCGGAGAGTTGAACGTTTTCAGCAGCTAATGAGGGAGAACAACATTGACGCTTCAATGATTCGGACGCTTTCTTCTTTTACTTATTTCACTGGGCTGAGATGGCTTAGACCCGCTTTGCTTATACCCGCAGAAGGAGAACCAGCGGCTTTCATATTCCAGTATGAAGCCGAAGAGTTCATGGAGAAAACGGGAATACGAAACGTTAAGACTTATAGGAAAGCCGAGGAGCTCATGAAAGCCGTCAGCGGAACGATACGAGAAGCTGGATTCAAAAAGGTTGGGTTCGACTACAGCGTCGAAAGAGACTCCTACGTGCTCTTCTTTGAACTTTTCAAAAGACTGAACGCTCAAGTCGAAGTTGTGGACGTTCACGCCTTAATCATGCAGCTACGGATGGTAAAAGAACAAAACGAGATAGAAGCCATAAAACATGCTTCGAGAATAGCTGAAGCTGGGTTGCGAAAAGCAGTGGACACGATTGACGTGGGAAAAACCGAACTTGAAGTAGCCGCCGAAGCCGTAAGCGAGATGATGAGGAAAGGAGCGGAAAACCCGCATATCCACGTCACAACCGGACCCAAGCCCAGAGTGCATGCTGAACCGCGAAGTTGGGCGAAAATCAAACACGGCGACACGATTCAAATAGTGGTGTCCGCCGACTATGAAGGTTACTATAGCAACATTACCCGAACAGTGTTCTTAAACGGCTTATCAGAAGAAAAAAGAAAAGCCTACGAAGTTTTTATGGAAGCCCGCCTAACAGCAGAGGAAAACCTCAAACCTAGAACAAAACTTATTGAAATCGAGACGCTGATAAGGAAGCTCTTAGAAAACCGCGGTTACGGCAACTATTATGTAACAGGATTCACGCATGGAGTAG
>QMXC01000080.1 GCA_003661945.1 Candidatus Bathyarchaeota archaeon
GAAAACCGTGATTCTGAACTTGATAATCCTTTCGGCGTGGAGCTAGGTGGAATAATGTACGGCGGCCGCGACGGCAAAGCCTACGTTCCGGTTCAGCAAAGCTTCAGCTGGGAACACGGCATAATCTGTTACGGGGCTGCCCTAGAAACTGAGACAACATTCGCCACGGTCGGCAAGGAGGGAATACCTGAAATAAACGCCATGAGTATCCAAGACTTCATATCTGTCCCACTAGGCCAAAACATACGCAACAACCTAGCCTTCGGGAAAAAGCTGAAAAAACCACCACTCATCTTCGGAGTCAACTACTTCCTAAAAGACCTAAAAACAGGCGAATACCTAAACTCTCCACGAGATAAACACGTCTGGGTAAAATGGATGGAACTACGCGTCCACAAGGAAGTTGAAGCCGTAAAAACACCAACAGGCTTAATTCCCAGATACGATGACTTGCAGAAGCTTTTCAAACAAGTCCTAAACAGAGAATACCGCAAAGAAGAATACGTCAAACAGTTCACCATCCGCGTCCCCGAAAACCTAGCCAAAATCAAACGCGTAGAAAACTTTTACAGAGAAAAAGTCCCCGACACCCCGGAAAAACTCTTCCACATACTCAACCAACAACGTAAACGCCTCCTCAAAGCCAAAGAAAACTTCGGCAACTACATACCGCCAGACAAATTCAACCAAGAATAACCCTTACACCTACACGACTTTTACGCGTCAAAAGTCCTTTCAACAAACAATAAACTCAACTGCAGAAAAGTTAATTAAACTTCCCAGAAAACAGAAATAGACAAAAGGGCGGCCGTAGTCTAGCTTGGTTAGGACGTCAGCCTGCCACGCTGAGGACCCGGGTTCAAATCCCGGCGGCCGCACCACATGTCTGGTCTTATTGAACCGTTTTCTCTTTCAACGCATTTCCTTTTTCGATCAGTATTAATACGGCTGTCGTTATGGCGAGTGCGCTGAGAACGGCTGCTGTGAGTAAGAGTAGGAGGAATAAATTAAATGAAATGAGAGGCACCTATTGTACTTCGTTAAGACATAGGCTTCCTAGGCGGGAGAGAATTTGGCTCGGTTGATGAAGGAGGTGTCTCGTTCTCTGAAAAAGCAAAGAGGAGTTTTCAGTGATAAATTTAAAGAGCTGAAGCAATATTGGAAGAACTATGTTTTTCAATGTTTTCTTGCGACGTTAACGATGTTTCTGTTGCTTCTTTTGCTGAGCATGGAACATATAGTCGTGATAGCGTCTATTGGGTCTACGGCGTTTATCGTTTTTGCGATGCCTAAAAGTATAACCGCGAAACCGAGGCGGGTTATAGGAGGACATTTGATTGGTTTCTTTTCAGGTTCTTTATGTGCCATGATTCCGCATTCATCGTTTTTGTGGTCTGTCGTTGTGTATTCGCTTGCTGTTGGTTTGTCTGTCTTTTTGATGACTATTGCTGATGCAGAGCATCCTCCAGCGTCTGGCACTGCTTTGGGAATTGTGATTTCTGGATTCTCGTTGGGCATAGCGTATAGTCTCGTAATAAGCATTGTAATGTTGTCTTTATTTCATCAGCTTTTTAAACCGGTTTTGAAAGATTTGGTGTAAAAGCGTGCGTTTCAGAATCTAGCATACAGGGATTTTTCCTTCCGCTAGGTCTTCGCAGAATTTGTCTATGTTTTCGAGTTCGTAGTCAATTACTTCGGCGATGTTCTTTTTTACGGTTTCGAAGGAGTTTCCCTTTTTCATTATAACCTGGGCTGCTGCTATAGCTGGCTGGTCTATTGATTGTCCTATTCGGCTGAGCAGCCATATGTAGACTTCTTGGATTTCCGGGATGCTTTGGCATACGTGTTCGGCTATTCTGTGCGTTAGTAGGTTGTAGATTTTTCCCACGTGGCTTACCGGGTTTTTTCCGGCTGCGGCTTCGGAGCATACAGGTCTGTTGAGCGGAATTACTCCGTTTACCCGGTTTCCTCTGCCTACTTGTCCGGAGTCTCCGCTTTCTGCGCTCGTGCCTAGAACTGTTAGGTATACGCCATTTATGCCTCTTCCCTCGATGTCCAGCGTGTTTAAGCCCAGCGACACCTGTTCGAAGTCGGTGTTTTCCCTCAGGAACCTCAAGATTTCTTCATATGCTTCCTCCTTTCTTCGGAAGTATTCCCTTTCGCTTTGAATGTATCTGTCTACGAAAGCCATAGAAACCGTCACGTGCAAATGGTTGTTCTTACGTAAGCCCATAACTTTGATGTCTTCACCCGTTTCCGGAAACCTGCGTTTAAATTCCGTAGAGTTTAGGTATTTCTCTAAGCATAGAACCGTCTTTTCTGTTCGGCTTAAAGGAGCATATCCAACAGCTGCAGAAGTGTCATTCGCACCTAAAACTCTACCTTTCCTTCTAAAGATGTCAACTAGCTCGGGAGAGCCAGGTTTAAGCTCAATCTGATATCGAACGTGCTCCTCCGGGTCTACAAACCGAAGTTTTTCCCTAAACCATTCTTTCGCTGCTTTTAACGCGATGTCCTTCACGTCTATAGTTTCTCCATCAACTTCGAACGTAGCTCTGTCACCTACTATGAGAAGCATGGGCTCCTTGACCGTGCCTCCGCCGAAACAGAGCTCCGTGCTTCCCGCCACAAGCAATGATTTATCAACCTTGTGGTGCATTATGGCTCCAAACTTTCTCAAGTATTCCCTACTGAGGCTTACCGAAATTCTGTCCATCACGGCGTCGCATATGTAATCCGGATGCCCCAGCCCTTTCCTCTCGACGATTTCGAGTTTTTGCTCCTCAAGAGGTGTCTGGTTCAAGTTTTCTACGAGTATGTTTCTCATGTTCTTACTTTCTCCGTTTTTCGCGAGTTTCTACACTATAACCGCGTAAGAAATATATATTTTACGATATTAAAACGGCTAAGAGAATGACTGGTGGTTATAATGCCGATAACGGGCGAACTGATTAGACGGCTGAGAATTGAGGTGGGATTGACGCAAGCTCAACTCGCAGAGTTAGTCGGTGTTTCTCAAGCGCACATAGCTAAAATTGAACAGGGAAAAGTTGACCCGCGGCTTTCCACCGTAAACCGGATTCTTCGTGTGTTAACTGAGAAAAGGGTTAAGAAGTGTGGAGACATAATGACCCGAAACGTGATTTCCGCTAAACCTGAAGAGAGAATAACCGAAATAAGCGAAAAAATGGTCAGACACGGCATTTCCCAAGTGCCTGTTATCGACAGAGGCAGAGTAATCGGCACGGTAACCGAGGAATCAATAATGCGGCGCCTTGGCTCAGACATCGCTAACCAAACAGCGGAAGAGGTTATGACTTCGCCTCTGCCTATTGTAGATGAAAACATGAGTGTGGAAAAAGTTAAAGCCCTTTTAGGGAAACATCAAGGAGTGCTTGTGTCACAAAACGGAAAAATAGTTGGAATAATCACGCGTTCTGACGTGCTCAAAGCGTTATGCCTACCCCTCGAATGGACAAACATAAAAGAATAAAAGCGTCCATAAAATTTTCAAAATACAATTCGGGAAACGGTTGCTTCTTTCTATTACAAAATCTCCTAAAAGCTTAAAGACTCGGAAAACAAGCATTAAAAAAGGAACGGCATGTCAAGTTTCAGGGAGTACATCTTTAAAAGAGCATTTTACAGCGTCATAACGTGGATACTTGTTCTAATTCTCAACTTCCTACTTTTCTACACGCCCTCTCCAAAGATGGTGGGGCAACCTTTCATAGTTCAAGCTGCGGAATACTTCAATTTTGTGTTCGTGGAAAGATTTGGCCCTCATCCTGTCTATGGAACGCCGCTGCTGGACTATATTTTAGGGGTTTCGGTTTACAGCTTGTTGCTTTTAGCACTTTCGCTTGCCATTGCCATCACGTTGGGAGTGCTTCTTGGAACATTGGTTTCTTACAAACAGGGCGGAAAGATAGATGCCTTGTTGACTATAATTGGAATAGCATCCTTTGCTTTCCCAGCTTGGTGGGTATGCCTTGTTCTTAGAATGTATCTTTATCCCACTTTTCCAGCTTTCGGTTGGCACTCAGAAGAGTGGTGGAGTAAATCGCCATTGTCTGACCTTCCCAGTTTCATTCCAGATTTCCTTAGCCACCTAACTCTCCCTCTTTTAACCCTTGTTTTGACCTTGACTGGGATATATCTTCTAGTCACCCGGAATAGTTTGAGGAGCATATATACCGAAGATTATATTCGGACGGCCAAAGCTAAAGGAGCAAGCCCGCTGCGAATAATGTTTAAGCATGCCTTAAAGAACGCTATGGTTTCCGTAGTTTCTATCATTGCCTTAACCCCTTCGCTGCTAGTCATCGGAATTATAGTGGTTGAATACGTATTCCAGCGGCTTGGGATAGGGTATATACTGATGAGCTCCGTCATCGACCCCGTTTCAAGGGAGATTCTACCTCCATCCCCTCAGCTTCAAGCAGTCTTCGTCGTTTTCTCAACCATAATTATAACGTTACATTTCATCGTGGATGTAAGTTTACGCGTACTCGACCCTAGAATTAGCATTGATGGAGCAGGATTGCACGGAAAAAGGAAAAAAGCCAAGAAACGCAAGATTTCTAAATCGCGTTGGGAAAAAACCCTGGATTTTCTAAAAAAATTCATGAAGGGATACAGCGGAAAATTCGGCGTAGGAGTACTCCTTTTCTTCACCACGGCGGCATTGCTTGCACCCATTCTTCCTCTTCCTGACCCGTTCCATCGACTTTGGGAAATAGAACCTTCTCAACCGCCTAGTTTGCAGCATTTGCTTGGAACGGATTATCAGCGACGTGACGTTTTATCCGCGATTTTTTGGGCGGCGAGATCAAGTCTAATGGAGGGTTTAGGCGCCGTTGCTCTTGCGTTAGTAATAGGGTGTTTCGTAGGTTTGTTTTCTGGATATTATAGCGACGGGTGGATAGGCTACTGGCTTGACCGAATAACAGACCTCTTTCTTTCCGTCCCCATAATAGTTATGGTGGTGTATTTTCCGATGCGTCCCAGTCCGCTTAAATGGATGATAGCTGTAGGCCTTACAACGTGGACGATTACCGCCAAACTTGTTCGAACCCAAGTGATATCAGCGAAAGGAAAACCTTTCATTGAAGCTTCAAAGGCTGCTGGGGCGGGGGATGCCTATATAATATTTCGGTGTCTCCTACCAGAATGTGTGCCAGCTGTAGCTTCAAGTGTGCTTTTCGTAGCAGTCACCGCGCTGTCTATGCAGTCCTGCCTAGACTTTTTCGGCTTCCAGCGTAGGCTCTGGAGCCGAATAGAGCCGGTAACTCATGCTCCATACATGAGTTGGGGAACTCTTCTTTCTTTTGGCGCGGGGGGATTTGAGGCGCACAAGCGATGGTGGATAATATTCCCGCCTGGAATATGCATTGCATTAGTTGGTTTAGCATTGGTAGCGATAGGAAACAAGGTTATTGAGGTAACCAATCCGAGGCTAACTACCTATCTGGCTCGCAAGAGAAGCTGATGGCAACCGTTTGCATAGCTTAACCCGTTGACCTTGTTTAAACTTATACTGCGTTCAGTTACCGTTTTCGTTCTCCCTTTTAAATAACGTGAATGTTAAGCTTTACATTTCATCTAGTTCGACAAGTAGGTCGGCTAGCCTTTCAACGGCTAGTTGCCAAGCCTTTTCTCCCTTTTCCTTCGAGGCTTTAGTCGGGTCTCCTATAACTCCGGTCGGGCTTAATTCTCTGGTTCGGAATACCCACGAAACCTTCGGTCCATGTTCCTTTAATCCTATTTTTGTATACTTGCATCGTGGGAATCTAATTTCGGGCTTGGAAACTCGCTCTTTGACGACCCATTCCTCGCGATTTGCCAGCGTAGTGGAGGTTTCAAATTCTCCGGAATGCGCGTCGTAGACAGTTTCGATTTCCTTTTCAATATAGTCCAGTATCAAGTC
>QMXC01000081.1 GCA_003661945.1 Candidatus Bathyarchaeota archaeon
AAGCATAGGCTTGCTGCCTGTGTTGCTGGAGCTTTTCCAGTAGGGATTATCGTAGGCGGTTACCTCTGGCTATTCTTTCCTCCCCCAGAGGTTCTAAACGTGTTACCTGTTTGGGCTGGAATGATAGTAAGCATCACGATAAGCAGCCTCGTCTCTGTGGGCGTGATCGGCTATCTGCTGCTTTCCCTGCTTAGCAAGCCCGGCGTAATCGAGCCTTTACGGTCCCGCGGCTTAAAAATCGCAGACAATAACTAGCCTTTACATAAACCGTTCAAGCTTTGTCATGCCTATGATTTCGTCGAAGTCCAAGCCCAACGCGTCAAGCACCTGGTCGAAAGTCGAGCGTAAATAGGCGATGTACTTGTCCACGTCTATTTCGTTGTTTGTGGCGAGTTCCACCGGCTTCACGTGAGGTTCTTTGACCACTTTGACGAAGCTTATTAGGTCTCCAGCTTTAATTTCCACTCCTCTTTTTTGGAGTAACGTTGCGGCTTTTACATGTTGAGGCGTTGTTTTCACGTATTTTTCTGGTGCTTCGCCTAATACTACGTGGAAGGCTAGGTCTTCGAGTGTTTCCCATTGACGTTTTTTAAGGCGCATGTAATAGTCGCGGATTATCTTGCATATCTCCTTTTTTGCTTCTTCGAAGTCCGCTGGAGTTTTCACTCTTGCGAGGGCGGCTTTCATTTCTTCGAAAGCGTTTTTTATTATGACGGGGATGTGCCGTTTCTTTCCAGTTAAGCCTTTCACATCTACGGTGCCGTCTTCTAAGACGCCTAGATAATTCTTTTTCCTCGAGCTGAAAACCGAGTAACGGTAAACCTTGTCCACGTCCAAGCCTAGCTTGAGTTCACGTTCAGACCACTGGGATAGCTCCATAATCTGCTCTTCAGTCGGGTTTTTGAGGAAAATGCTATCGGTATCTCCGTAAAGCACCTGAATCCCAAGTTCTTCAGCCTTTTTGATTATCCTAGTTATGGTGTGTCTGCCGATGGCTGCCGTGGCTTCAGCTACCGGTGGACAATATAAATCGAAGCTTTCAGCGCCGAACACGCCATAGCTCGCGTTCAAGATAACCTTCAAGGCTCCTTGAACCAGCCTATACCAATTTCGCACATCCTCTGAAAGTGTTTTATCCTTGGATTTCGGCTTATACCATTTCACCCTCAAGTCTCGAAGCGAGCCTATCAGTAGGCTTTCTAAGGCGCGTTTCTTTTTGCACACCCAGTGCGGAGTGTCCGGTACAATGTTGCTCTTACATTCTTCATGGGGGCAAAGGATGGACTGGTAGCCTAGGTTCCACACTTTTATTATGGATGGGTATAGGCTGGCGAAGTCCATGACCGCTACATTGAAGTGTACACCGGGCACGGGTTCAACGACTATGGCGCCCTTGTATTTCTTCCCCTTAATTATCGCCGTAGTAGCTGTTTTCCCTTTAACCGCGAGGATGTCCTCCATGTTCGGAATCAACATGTTCTTTCTTCGATGTTCGCTGTGCATGAAATTTCTTATCCATCTTGAAACTCCTTGGCGGCTAACGTCTTCCATGGGCATTCGGCTTATTCTAGCCAAGACTAGGATTAGTTTCATCACGAGGTCGTCGTTAAAGCTCGTGAGTTTAAACGTAATTTCGGAATCCCTCAAACAATACTGGGCAAGTTCGGTGTAAGAAAGCTCGCCTAACGGCTTTTCCAGTTTAAACTTCGTTAGCTCTATGAGGGCTCTACCCACATCGTTCAACGTTATGTCGCGGTAACGGTTGCTGAACGCGTATATCTGTATGGAACGGTTAAAGAAGAACTTGTAAAGGTCTATGTGAACCCCATACTTTAACAAGCAGACACGTCTACCCAGCTCAATCGGGATTTCATCCCTCTTGAAACCGAACCGTTCCGCCCTATGCCTCAAATATCTAAGGTCAAAATCATCCCCGTTAAAAGTTATGACAAAAGGGTAATCCCACAAAACGTCAAAAACAGCCCGAATCAACGCTTCCTCCGAATCATAAAACTCGAGCTCCACATCAGCTGGCAACCGCGCATTCCCTTCGCGGATGCCTCGCCGCCTCAATAGCAGCACACGTTTGTTCCCGTCCGACGCGTACACCGAGACGCATATAACGGGCTGTGCTGCTTCTCTCGGGTCTGGAACCCGTGTTGGAACGTCTGTCAGAACTTCGATGTCTATGGCGGCTCTTCGAAACTTCGGCGCCGGATACTCCAACAAACGAGCCCAACGCTCAATATACTCTTTCTCCTCCTTCCCTTCCCCCTCAAAAACTCTGCAAATTTCCTCAATCTTTCTCTCTATTTCGCTTACAGCTGTTTGAACAAGCTTTCCGTCCTTTACTTCGTAGATCATTCCAGGCGAGAGCTGATTATCGTAAATGTAACACTGATAATACTTTATCTTGGCTTCCCAAACCTTCACGTTTTCCGATGAGTCTCCTAAACCAGCGGTTTTAGGGTAGTCCTCTGGAATGATGTCGCGTAAGCATCCCCTCGCGCGTCCCCCGATGGCTAAGGGGTCTTTCGCAACCACTTTGGTCACAACTATGTTCCTATCCGTCAACGCATCGTATTTTTCAACCAGCTCAAAATGGTCGAATCCCGGATGCCTCATCAACCGATCGATTTTTTCAAGCTCCATGGGCGAAAGATTTGTTAATAGATACGGCTTGTGTCCCGTGTTGTCATACCAGAAATAGATGCGCTGGGTTTTCGGTTCGTATAGCTTTATCAGCGCTTTACCCTTTTTTCCGTCGTATGTTGCGGATACGAAGAAAGACGGCGGCAGATTCTCGGGCGCCACGGGCGGAAACGCGTATTTCTCCTTTTCTTTAATGACTTGCTGAGTGAAAGGCATCTCCTCTTCTTTCACGGGTTTCTCTTTCTTTGCTGGAATGCTTGAAAATTCATCTAGTCGCCGCTGTTTCTGCGTCATTTCTCTTTTCTAACCCGCGTTAATTATATGAGGAATGTGCCTAAATCTCTTACTAACACCTCGGCGTATATGTGAAAAGGGAGAAAACTTGCTCAAAGAAGCTTGGACTCTTGCCATAGAATCCCTAAGCTGGATAGAGCTGAAAGGGCTAAGCGAACGCCTAGCCCTAGCCAACACTTCAAAACAGCTCGGCATAAAGGACGCCGACGCTTTGAAACTCGCATACAAGCTCGTGTGCGAAACCCTTCGTAGAAGAAACCTCATCGACAAGTTCATAAACAAAGTTTTGGCTCCTGACTCCTTGAGCAATTATAGCCTCGGCGTCAAAGCTTTCCTACGACTATACGTTTACCGAACAAGGATAGAAACGAAAAACAAAATTTCGGTCGACGAAGCTTCACGTATAGTTGGAACCGTCCGCTCCATACTCGGATGGGAAGAGCTACACCCGGTTGAAGGGTATCTGGGGCTGCTTTTAACAGCTCCATTACAAATCGTTTATGAAGGCTGCAGCGACGAAGAAAAAGTCGGGCTTTCCACTTACAACCCAACATGGTTTGTAAGATACTGCTTTAAACTGTTCGGAAGAGCCGAAGCCCTAAAACTTCTAGAAAGCACAATGGCGCCTCCACCGACCTACATACGCATAAACACGCTTAAAGCCGCTGAAGAAAACGTGTTAAAACAGCTGGAAGCCGAAAGAATAGTTGTTCAAAAAGTTGAAGGGTTAAGACATGCTTACAAGGTTGTAAATGCAAAGAAGCCGCTAGTTAGAACCAAAATCTTCCGCGAAGGCTTGTTCTACGTCCAAGACAAGGCAAGCTGCTTCGCCGTAGAAGTCGCGGACCCCAAACATGGAATGACCGTTTTCGACGTTTGCGCCGCACCCGGAGCCAAAACAACCTATATGGCGCAGCTTATGGAAAACCATGGACGTATCCTCTCTTTCGACTATTCGGAAAGGCGAATGAATGTCTGGCGTGAAGAAATCAAGCGGATGGGAGTGAAAAACGCCAAAGCAATAATCGCGGACGCTTGCAACCCGCTGCCAATTAAAGGCGAAGCAGACGTTCTCCTACTTGACCCACCGTGCACTAGCACAGGAGCTTTCGCTAGAATGCCTTCGGCGAAATGGCGTCTCTCAAGGCGTTCCGTAGATAAAATGGCTGAAATCCAATGGAAAATGCTCCAAAGCTGCGCTTCCTTCGTGAAAAAGAACGGTTTCCTCGTGTATTCCACCTGCAGCCTAACCGTCGAAGAAAACGAAATGCTAATAGAACGATTTTTGAAACATCACCCCGAGTTCGCTCTAGTTGAAGTGTTGCCTAAAATTGGTTCACCCGGGCTTCGAGGGTTAACCCGCTGCAGAAGGCTCTACCCCCATGTGCATGAGTGCAACGGCTTCTTCGTGGCGAAGCTCAAAAAGACGTAGCTGGCTCCCCTTATGCTTTTCTCCGCGTTTTCTCCATGCAGCATAGTGTTTCAAACAGAATTTTCGCAGCTACCGCCGCTGTAACGCCGAAGTCGTAGCCCGGCGCAACCTCAACCAAGTCCAATGCAACTATGTTTTTACGGCATATTCCATGTAGAACCTCCAAGACTGTATGCATGTCTAGTCCTCCGGGTTCAGGGTTCTGCACAGCTGGGGCATAAGCCGGGTCTAGCACGTCCATGTCGACCGTCAGATAGACGTTGCTGAAATCCTCAACTTCGCTTTCAACCTTCTTTATCACGCGTTGTGTTCCCAGTTTCCGAATTTCGCTTGTGGTGAAGAATTTTACATCGGCTTCATCGGCGTATTCGAGTTCCTGTCTGCACACGGCTCTCGTGCCTATTTCGATTATTTTAGCTGGCTTGGCTTGCTCGTTTAGTCTGCGCATGAACGTGGTATGCGAGGTTTTCAGCCCTAAATACTCGTCTCGTAGGTCTAGGTGTGCATCGAGGCTTACAACCGCCGTTTCGGATGTCCGGCTTCCTAAGCCCTGAAAGCAGCCCAACGTGACTGTGTGTTCTCCACCTAGAATTACCGGGGTTTTGCCTGCTTTCAGCAAATCTTGGACCACAAGCTTGGCTCTTCGAAGGGTTTCTTCGATGTCTGCGGAAACGTGGAGGTCGCCTAAGTCGTGGACCGCTAGGTCTTCGACGTCAATTTCGGAGTGGAAACTGTAGGTTTCTATGTTAAGCGAAGCTTCTCTTATCGCATTAGGCGCGAATCTTGCAGCGGCTCTGAACGTGCTGGTTGCGTCGAAAGGTATGCCTACGACAACGTAGTTTGCTTTTTCGAAGGCTGTCTGGAAACCGCTGAAAACATTTGACTGTGAAACATACAATTCGTAATAGGTCAAACGTGCACACCTTACTCGTTCATAAACAGTTTCGTCCTTTAGAGTTTTCGGAATAAATTTATTACCTAGTTTCTAATGCATAGGTTAAGAAGGAAGCGTGCGAGCTCATGAGCCTAAAATCGAAGCTTAGCCTAGAAAACCCATTAATGTTCGCTGCGTCCATGTTCTACCTAGCCGCCGGCATAATCTTCTTTTACGAGCTAGCTTTGGAGCCTAGTCTCTTCCATATGGGTTTACTCGGAATCCTTAGCATAGTCTCCGCGTATGGAACTTTCAGAATGCGCCGGTGGACGCTGTGGTTTGTCGTAGCGCTTTTTATATTGGGCACTAGCTTCGCGGTGATTCAGCTCTGCTACACGGTAGCAACGTATTCCTTTTTCCCAGACATGGAGCTAGGCTTGTTTAACGTCGCCTTAATCGTTTACGTGGCGCTGGTCTGGTTCTTCTCCATCTACGTTATGGCTAGACGGAAAATGCTTGAATACTAAGCCTTCGTCAAACCTCGAATAAGTGAACCGTAGCTTCTTCTCCAACGTCGATGAACTGCTGGTTTTCCGGAATCTCAATGAATCCATCCGCCTTCGCCAACGTGGTTATGGCTCCCGACTCACCCGTAG
>QMXC01000082.1 GCA_003661945.1 Candidatus Bathyarchaeota archaeon
AGGTAGGCCAAACCCTTCCATATCTTAGCTCAAAAACCTTTTTATCCTCTACAATTTCAATTTCTTCACTCATCTTAAAATTCCTCTCCTTCAAGACTCTTTAATTCAGATGCTTTTTGCTTAACTGATTCCCTGAATTTTTCCTGCGACCACTCCTTAGATGGGACTTGATAAATATATGGGCCCTTGTCATCTAACATATAAGTGATCCTTCTAAATGGAACAAGATCCCCTTTTTCATCAAGGTCAAGGGTTTCTCTGTCTTCAATAATCGTTAACTTCATTCCTCATCCTCCTTTTTTTTCTTATTAAATATAGCTTCATTAATTGTATCAAATAAAAGTTTTCCTGCCAAACTTTTCCGTATTGCCTTTAAGTGTGAGGAAATCCTCCAAAGGAAAAACACAATTAGATATGGGACACATTTGTCTAAAAAATCAATCATATTAGGTTCTCCTTTATCAACCTGTTTATTATTTTGTCTTTGCTTTTTTCAAATACACTATCGTCAATTAAAAATTCAAGTGTAGAAATATTCACATACTTCTTTTTTTTCTTGTCAATTACCTTACTTTGCATACACCAGACCACCGCATGACACCTACCATAATCTTTGTTTATCATTTCCCTTAACTCATTGACTTCCTTTTCTTTCATTTCTTTTATCTTGCTAGCAAATCGTAATGTTTTTGTGCTTGCTAATATCTGGTATGAACACCACCCACTGAAAATGCCTGCAGAAGCAGATGTATTACGAAATTCAAGAGAAAATGACTCTGTAAAATATGTTTCAGAGAGATAAGAATGTACAAAATAAACATTATTTGTTGTATCCCATTCGTGTCTTCTAAATCCACACCTTCCTACACTTCCAAATCTATCGTTATATAATTCACTTTTATTCATTATAAACACATCAACAAAAATATCACGTCCAATATTCGTAGAATCAATATATAAAAACATATGTGCATTTTCTGCTGTTATATCTTCTGCTTTATGCCAAATCGCTTGAATTAATCCGCTTCCACTTACAGAAAGCCACGTGTAATTGCTATTCCCATCTAATGAATAATCTTGCACTGAATTTCTTTTTTGCTGCAGTTTACCTGTAAATGTAAATATCGTTGTGACTGGTTCGCTCGGTTTAATGCGTACTGTTGCTTTTGTTTCGTCAGTCTTAATCGGTATGTCCTCTTCTGGCTCTGTTGGTCTTACTCCTACCCATCTAACTTGGTTCGGTTCACCCATGTTGTTTTACCTCATATCAATTAGACTTTTGCGTATACAGCAAAAACATTACAAAGTGCTGTATCCTCTGGATGGTTTTGATATAGCCCTAGGTAGAAATTACTTTCAAATTGAATTGGACACCCTAAACATAATGCGTATTTTAGATTTACATCGTTTTTTAAAATGTAATATATGAAATCATTTCTTGTGATGATTCCAATATCTTCAGTAAGCATTTTAAGACTCATGTCTATAAGTGCGTCACCGTCTACTTCAAGTTTTATCATGTAATAGTCGTATCTAACATCTTTCATACTCCAAACTAAACTGTATATCTTTCCTGGCCCTGTTTCGGAAAAAAATGTTTTATACGTACCACCCGGCGGTAGTTGAAAATTATCAGTGTATACCTTACCGTCACCATAGTAAGGTCTTTGAGTTAAATAAGCTAATGATTGTTCAAGTATGTTTATGTAGCTCGCACCCCACCAATCAGGCGCACCATGTGCCATTTTTTCTCACCCCTTTTAATAACCCATTTTTCTCCACATCTCTTCACTGAAAGCAAAAAGCTGCCATGGCTTAAGTAGCCATAATCTTACTGTTATCGTATGGTCATATGTGTCGTCTTCACTCCATGCAATAAGCTGTAGCTCATATGGTTCAAACATAAGTTCATGAAATACTTTCCCTTTAATAGGAGTACCATTTCCCTTAAAACTACCATCAGGATTTGTCGGAAATACTTGATGTAAACCATCATTTATTGTGCAGTGAACCAGTCCGGCGCACCCTAAAGGAAATATTACCTCTAACTGATGAATGATTCCATAAGTAAGCTTTAAGGTTTTCCTTTTTGGACTAGACTTTGGTGTGTTTTTCGGTACGGTTAAATCAAATTCAAAAACCATGTTTTACTCTGCCCCTTGAGACAGTACTAAAACCCCTTCAACATTGCTACCAACATCAATATATAAACCGTTTTCAAGAAAAATTGGCACTCTAGGATGTAAACCTCTTATATCAGAAGCAGGTGCATATAGCTTACAGAGCTTTTTTCCTGTTGTGTTTACACCGTCATAAATAGCTACATCTGCTGTTCCTCCCGACGTTGCAATCAAAATTGTATCATATAAAATACACCTTTTATTATGAACAACCTGGTCAATTGTTACCCAAGACCACTTGATTTTTTTAACATCCATCACCATCCCTCCATTGCTTCTTTTACAAATATTTTAGCTCAGGGTCAATAAAAATTTCTGCTTTTTGTATTTGCTTAGGACTTGGTCTAAGTTTCAAGAAATTGATTATTTCTCTTACTGTTGCTGGATATATCCTCTCAAATGAGAGAAAAAGACAGGGGTTGTTAATGCTTGAGATAAATTTCGTTAGCCTATCATTGTAGATAGCTGTAAGTCTTAGTCCTTCTTTTATGTCAATTCTATCTCTTTTGTTTAAACTTTGTGCAACTTGCAGGGGATTTCTGAAAACAACAACGTAAAAGGCATTTTTAAGGTACTTTGACCATAAGGGAATAGTTAGACATAGCCTTGGGTCTTTGAACCCCCAAAATTCGGCCTTCTGTGAGCTGATAAATTGCTTAATTTGTTGAGAAAATAGCTTTTTACACTTAAGAATGTTTTTCTCGCTAGGTACATTTTTCCAATCACCACCAGCAGCTTGTAATATCTTTGTGTTTATATCAACAACCTCAACGTTTTCCCAGTGTCCAGTAGGATTAAAGGTATTTGCACCAAGAAGCTTTTTGCCCATATCAACACCTAATTGTGCTAAAATTCCTGCCACCAAAGATGTACCACTTCTATGCATGCCTAAGACTATAACACACTTACTCACTTTGTCTTAACCCATGTTGATTTTTTCTTTAAATATTCCTTTAAATCAATAACGTTTGACACTGTAATAATCTCTCGTTTTTCAGAAATATGCTTACCAGTTACTTTTGTAGAAACATAAATATCAATCCCCTTCTTCTTTGCCCATCTGCCAAATGCTAAATCATCACCTTCCATTGTGGCGACTCCAACATAAGTTTCTGGCTCTATTGCTTCTATCACTTCTTTACTAAACAGAGTTAAATCATGCCCTACTGCATCAACTTTCATATCATCCTCTAGCTCATGCAATTTATATGCCATCCATGTGTCGTTACCTGCTAGTTTATGTACACATGGATTGTATGGTGGACGCCTATCAAGATAAAGACCTCCTATAACAGGTCTTCCATAGTGAATTAGCTTAATAATTGTGTCTGGTTCACAAATAATGTCCTCACCGTACCAAAACAGAAAATTACATCCTAGACGTCTTGCCTGTCTCACAATGTTAAAACGTGCACGTGGCAAAAATTTCCTATTCGTCGTTATCGGATATAAAACACAATTAGGCAATACTCGGACTGTGTACTCTACAAGAGATAAAAGAGACGCAACAGCTTCATTGTAGAGTCCCGCATAGAGCGGGACTCCTAAACCTATTTTAAGCATTGTTTATTTTATTTCCTTTAACGCCTAATCTGCTGTGTGATTAGTGCACAAGCAGCGTTAGCAGTCGCCTGTGTGCAGAAGAGCTTTACAGAACCATATTTTGTTGGATCGAACCAATCTTTTTCATCATTACCACCACCGATTGGTAAAACAAAACATGCACAAGGATAATTTCCTTCTACAAATAAATCACACTGCTTAGCTGTTGTCTGGAATGCAGGAGTAGCAGGAGAGCTCATGTCATAGAGGCTATTTGTAATCTTTTCTGCATCAACAGTTTCAATTGTGGCAATATGGTCATCAACTCTGGCATCAATATGTGCCTTTTGTATGTCATAGACATCAGTAAGTGCACTACCATCATCAGCAGTAAGTAGAGTCTTTTTCTGCTGTACATAGCCGTATCTGGCAATCATCTTATCAAGAATATCCTCGGTGTACATTTCAAAAGGAATATATTTATCAGCGTCACAGGAGAGCTTTACTTTAGTGATGATCTCATCTGGTCTATAGGTGCTGAGAAGAGCTTTTAGAATCATAAACCTATAGACATAGTCCCTGTAGATATCAATTTCCTCATCACCACTGCTTGCAGAAGTCCAAGAGTACCTTTGCTTAGTAGTCATAAAACCTTTGTAAGGGCCAGCACCTTCTTCTATTAACCTGGCCATTACTGTTACTTTTCCAGATCCACTTGCAAATCCAGCCGTTGAGGAAATTGTGAGGTTATGAGTTAACTTAAGTTGTAAGTTTTTAAACTTGTTAGGGTCAAGGTAATACTCTGGATCATCAGGAAAACGACCAAAATGTATGACTATTTTCTCTTCCTGCTTTGCCCCTCCTACTTCACTTAGGAGCTCGTGAGGAAATCTCCCTAGCTCAAAGAAATTAAGTGCTTTCCACTCTAACATGGAAAGACTTGCAATCACATCACTACCATCAACTACCTCAATCTTGCTTACATCATCATGAAGCTCATGATCAACACAAGAAGTAGATCCATTTGTTGCTTCATATTCAACCTCAATATAGCTGATTGGGTCTTTAACGGTGATGTCAATAATGACAGTGTCACTGTCTGCAACCGTTGCTTCACGCTTGAAATAATAATCTCTAAACTTCATCTTTTACCCTCCTTAAAAAGCCTTAATTAACCTTTTACTTTAGCTTCATGTAAAGCCATTGCAATGATCCGTACCCTGTCAATGTTGCTTGGATCACCTTTTGGCTTTCTAGGAGGCAATGTAATCCTTTCAATAATGTCCCTGTAAGGTGCAAAACCTCTTGCATAATCATCCTTTGCCGCTGCTACACCAGGCCCCCATCTCGAAACACCTAAGGTAGTAGCTTTGGCTTGCCATTTAGCTGTACCAGCTTCACGTACCCCTTTGACAAATCTTTTTTCAGCTATTGCGTTTTGAATTCCCCCTTCCCATGCACTTTCAGCATTTGCAGTTTCTGTTTCCCAGTCCTTTTTTGGACTTTTTACTCCAGCTTCATAATCGCTAGAACGTCCAGGAGTAACCCTTGCCCATTTCTCTGCAATTTCTTGTGCACTTCTAATTGCTGGCATAACACCCTCCTTTAAAAAAGTTTTTAAATAGCTTTGTAAACAGAATAGTAATAAGTGTCCTATACGTCAAGAAAGTTAACAAGGGTTAAAAGGTATTGACAAAGGTTTTTAAGTGTGGTATAGGTGAGGCATGGGGGAAAGCAAGATTATGAAAGTGAGAAGGCATCACAATTATCCAATGGTTATCATTCCTCAAAAAGTTCTTGAAAGTGCAGGGTTTAAAGTAGGTGATTATGTTTTAGTGGAAGCCATAGATGGAGAGATTAGAATATCAAAAGTAATAACGAGGGCATGCCATGAAAGTGGAAATGATATCTATAGAAAAGCTGATTGAACCAAAGGAAGAGCTTAGAAGTGTGCTTGTTAAGGAGAATTTAGAAGAATTGGCAGAAAGCATCAAGGAATTAGGTATTCTTGAGCCGTTAATTGTTCGTCCTGTTGAGGATAAATACGAGGTAGTAGCAGGGCATCGCCGTCTTCTGGCTGCAAAGATAGCGGAGCTTAAGGAAGTACCTTGTGTTATAAAAGAAATGACAGATAAACAGGTTCTTTTAGAAAGACTGCATGAAAACCTTAA
>QMXC01000083.1 GCA_003661945.1 Candidatus Bathyarchaeota archaeon
AGGCCCTTCGATGATGGGGGGATACCTTGCCGGAAAAACAATAGCTGAAGCCTTAGAAAAAGGAGTTCCAAGCCGAGAAGCCCTATGGCAGTACAATCTTCGCTACATGGAGTACTACGGCGTCAAACAAGCCGGACTCGACGTCTTTCGAATTTTTCTCCTTTCATGTCAAGACGAAGACCTAAACTATGGAATGAAGTACAAGCTTATCACGGAAAAAGACCTCTTAGAAGCAAGCATGGGCAACGAGATTCAGGTAAGGTTTTCGGATGCAACCATGAGACTTTTCCGGGGAATCAAACGGGTTCGACTTCTAAACAAACTGCGGACAACAGCGAGTCTAATGCGGAAGGTACGTGAATGGTACAAAAACTATCCCGCCACGCCTGAAGGCTTCAAATCTTGGAGAAAAGGCGTTGAAGAGCTTTTCAGCCTCGTCGAACAGAAGCTTGGACGCTGAGCTATGCGTGTCGTAGCCCTAGCAACCGGTGGAAAAGACTCTACACTTGCTCTGTATCGAGCGGTCAAACAAGGACACGAAGTAGCCTACTTGGCAACAGTGATTCCACGCCGCAGGGACAGCTGGATGTTCCACTCGCTCAACCTACACATGATGGAATATTTCGCTGAAGCCGTGGAAATCCCGCTGGTGAAAGCAGAAACAAGCGGGAGAAAAGAGGAAGAAGTTCAAGACTTAGAACGGCTGCTCTCGAGGCTAGACGTCGAAGGAGTAGTCTATGGAGCGGTAGCTTCAACATACCAGAAAAACCGGATAGACAAAATTTGTGAAAGCCTCGGTCTCCGCTCAATAGCTCCATTGTGGCACAACCCTCCAGCTCAGCTTCTAAACGAGATACTCCAACTAAAATTCGAAGTTCTAATAGTAGGGGTCTTCGCGAGAGGCTTCGACCAGAAATGGCTAGGAAGAAAACTCGACAAAACATGCGTGGAAGACCTCTTAAAGCTGAAAGAAAAATACGGAATATCCCTAATAGGCGAAGGAGGAGAATATGAAACCCTAGTAACCGACGCTGTGTTTTTTAAAAAGAAAATACGGGTGTTGGAGACACGGAAGGTTTGGCGGGGAGACCACGGCTACCTAACGGTGACACAAGCCCAGCTTGAACCGAAACAAGCCTAATCGGAAAGTTTATTTCTTCCCTTGCCGCTATGAACAGAATAACCGAGCCGGCTCGGGATGTAACCAATAAGGTTGAACCTCGGAAGGATAAAGCATGGCGTACAAATACATAGCTGAAGCATGGGCAAACCCTGAAAAATCCTACATCAAAGAACTCCTACGTAGAAGACTCGTGGCGTGGCGGAAACAGAAAGCAGTTACACGGGTAGAAAAACCAACACGGCTAGATAGAGCGCGGAAGTTAGGCTACAGGGCAAAACAAGGCTTCATAATCGTACGGGTACGAGTTAGACGCGGCGGCCTAAGAAAAACCCGTCCAAGGTCCGGAAGACGCCCCAAAAGAATGGGAGTCAAGAAGTATAAGCCGGCGAAAAGCCTAAGGCTAATAGCCGAGGAAAGAGCCGCCCGAAAATTCCCAAACCTCGAAGTGCTAAACTCCTACTGGGTAGGCGAAGACGGAAGACACAAATGGTTCGAAGTTATAATGGTCGACCCCCACCACCCCGCAGTCCTGTCCGACCCAAAAATCAACTGGATATGCCAAAGCCAACACAAAGGAAGAGTGTTCCGCGGATTAACCAGCGCCGGCAAAAAAGTACGCGGCCTAAGAAGAAAAGGGCGCGGCGCAGAAAAAATGCGTCCCAGCAGAAAGGCAGCACGCTCCAAATAGTTTCCAAAAATATATTCAGCGACGCATGAACTTGCAGCATTCCCGTTTTCTAAGTTTTCTCCATGTTATAAATCAACGAAACATGGAGAAAAATGCGGAAACACTATCTTGGGTTCCTATAGGTAGGGGTCTGCCCGTCATGAGTTCTTCATTCTTTGTTCAGTCTGGGACGGCGTCATCATCCCCCAAAAATCAAAAGCCGCCCGACTCACTTAAGCCTTCCGCACCCCTTGAAAGCTTCTTCCGAAGCGCCCTCAAAGTTCCGGAAATAGCTAAAACATGAACCGCGACCCGTTTTTCTCCTATGCTTGTTAACGTGGCTAAGGCAGCTCTAACCATGGTTAAAGCTTCGTTTTCGCAGCGTAGAACCGCGAAACCCTTCTCCGGCTCGTACTCAACCAAAGCCATGCCTGCCTTACTCGCGCCGTATTCGCCGTAGAGCTTGGTTAGGGAACGCCAAACATTGTTGAGAAAGATTTTTCTCTCAAATGTCTTGTCTGACTCGATTTTTAATGCTAGGTATCTCGGGTTCCGCCGAATCTTCACCTTAACAATCCTTCCCCCTTCTAACAAGCCGAATTCCCGGGGCAACAAACCTCGAGCTAAGCTTCTCCCGGTTCCGCCTGACAATAGCGAGCGGAACAGCTGAAACAGCGTTCAAAGCCTCCGAAAAGTCCATGTCAAAAAGCGTTGCCAGAACCGCCAGCTCACGGGGTTTCCTCAAAAGCCAAGGCTCCGAAGCCCCGCTGGAAACAACAACCGGCACACAAAACTTCGAAGCTACGGCGACCTCTCTCCTCAAAAACGACAGCAAACGAGCCCTCCGAGCCCCCTCCGCCAAAAGGAGAGAACTCATACAAACTTCGAGGGAAGCAAGAGCGTTTGAGGCGAGCTCCGCCTCCTGAGGGTCAAAAAACCTTTTCCTAGGGTCAAACTCCGGAAAAACTAGAAGGTCAACCCGCCTGTCTTTGGCTGCCTGACGAGCCACAGCCTTAGAAACACATACAACCCCTACTATCTCAAACCTCCGCCTAAGCCTTCCAAGCTGCCTAAGCAGGTCACGCCTCGAATTCGGAGCTAAATCCACACGCGCCGCAAAATCCATCCCTAAACCGCTGCACAACCGCTTGAACTCGGCGACGCGTTCCCTATTCACGTCTGGAGGAAAACTCGCGGCAACCAAGCTGTAGCCGAGTTCGCAGGCTTTCTCAAACAAAGCCTCTGCGCTACCAAAATCCCTAACAGAAGGCTTCAAGTTGAGGTCTGCAAACTTCCTTCTCATGATAAAACGCCGAGCTCCCTAAGAATTTTCATCATTTCCTCTTTCTTCCCAGTTTTGAATCCTACACGTAGATGCAAGGGGTCTGCTGAGCCAAATCTTAGTTCGCCCATAAAAGCTGACTGCTTATCAAACCTTAAATAGAGACTTCCCTTTCGAACGTGCTGCTCAAAATTCCTGCTAAGAAACTCCCTATCCAACGTGCCTAAACCCGAAGAAAGCCTCTCCACAAACGCCTTTATCATAGTTTTCCCCTGGATTTTCGTTTCAACCAAAACAATTGGGTTGCCATGATGTCCTTTCAAACTCGTCTTTTTGAAAACAAGTTCTTCACTGGCCTGCTGAGGAAGAAGGTTTTTAACTGCTTGAACAACCTTGTCTACGTCTTCCGTAGCATGAGCGAACGCTCGAATCTCCACGTAAGATATCAAACTACCCCGCTTCCTCTACCCTCTTTTTCACACGGTTTCTTCTCCTTCCAGATTTTTCTGCCTCGGCGAGAAACCTCCTTAAAACCTTAACATTCTCCTCGTGAAAGCTTCTCCTCCGAACATCAATGGGAATTCCAAGCTTCAAGGCTTCTCCACGGCAGATTCCGGCTTCCGCTAACTCTTTCAGGCTGAAGCCTCTTCCCAACCGAACTTTTCCGCCGGCTCTTACCACTTTCGGCTCAATCTTCCTCAAGAAACCATCCGCTCCCTTTTCACGTTTTAAACTATTTACTGTTTCCTTCTAATAGAAGTTTTACCGCAAAACTAATAAACCTATTATCGCATTGCATTCTTCAAATCAGAAGGATAAACAACACAAAGATGATTCCAAAAGAGTTTTTCATCACAAGCGGCAAAGCCACAAGCCCGGTTTCAGAGTTGAACGCCTTCGACCTCGCGTTAAAAAACGCCGGAGTCTCCCAATGTAACATTGTAACCGTCAGCTCCATTCTGCCGCCTGGCTGCAAAGAAAGAAAATGGCGGAAACTTCCAGCTGGCTCCATAACGTTCGCCGTTATGGCGAGAATGAACGGTGAAGAAGGCACAACAATAGGCGCTGGAATAGCTTGGGCTTGGGAAGCAAACGGAAAATACGGAATAGTCGCAGAAGCACATGGCTACATGGACCGCAAAGCCATAAAAGAAACCCTAGACTGGAAAATAAGGGAAATGGCTGAAATCCGGCAAATAGAAATCGGGAAAATCCGCTACCGCATCGAAGTTTTAAGAGTTCCAATGGACAATTACGGCTGCGTCCTCGCAGCGCTAATATACTGCTTCTAACAAACTCCAAGTTAAACCTTAAATCAAAAGCTCCACAAAATTTTTCTAGGATGCCCCTTTTGGAAAGAATAAAAGTTTTCGTATACAGCACTAAACTCTCAACTTTAGGTTTCGTGGACAAAGAAGGCGCCATGCACGCGTGCGCCCAAGCTGGAAGCAGCGCCTTCACCGGCCTTAAGCATTATCCCGGAGCCATGGATGAACGGTACATTTCAGTTGAGGAGAAAAACGCAATCGCCGCAGTGGAAGCCTTCTGCAAAAAACACGGCTTCGACTTCGAAATCATAGACTTCGCAAAACTAGGGTTCCTAGACAAGATGAAGCTAAAACGGAAAGGCGTTAAAACATTCCCTGCAATACTTTACGGGGAGAAAGCTTTCCACGGAGTCCCAACAGAAAAAGATTTAGAAAGGCTGGTTAAACATTAACCCCTCTGCCCAAGGCTCGAATTCTTCTTTTTCTCTGACTTTCCAGTATTTTTCCCCTAAAGAGAAGCGTAGTGGTCATCCCAGCTAGAAATCCTCCAACATGCGCCCAGTAAGCTACGCCGCTGGAAGCAACGCTTACAAACTCAACCATGCCATACATCCATTGCATCAAAAACCAGAAGCCGAGAAAAACTATAGCTGGTATGGGAACAATAACTATCCACCCGAAGAAAACCAGAGTCAGAACCTTTGCCCGCGGATACAAAACAAAATAGGCGCCTAGAACTCCTGAAATAGCCCCGGAAGCCCCAATCACGGGATACGAAAACTGTTGAGGCGTAGTAAGAGTTAAAATGTATACAACGCTAGCGGCTACTCCGCAGAAAAGGTAGAAAACCAGATACTTGCCGTGTCCAAGAGCGTCTTCCACGTTGTCTCCAAACACGTAGAGATAAACCATGTTCCCGAAAAGATGCAGCAGCCCACCGTGGAGAAACATCGAAGTAAAAACCGTGTACAGCCTTTCTCCTCTAATTATTTCCCGTGGAAACATGGCAAACTCGTCGTAAACATCTGCCATAAAACTAAGCTCATCCACATCTAGCCAAGCATACAGAATGGTAGCTAAAAAAACAGACACGTTGATTATTATGAGAATCCTTGTAACGTGCGGAGTTCTCAACGGACGGTTCAAATCATGCAGAGGAAGCATACCCTCATCAGACTCTTCAACTGCCTACTACAGTTAAAGCCCTAAAGATATTAGCTATACTGCCTTTCATGCCGCGGCTACCTCGACACTGTAAGGCTTACCACGGGCGGATGCTCCGCCATAACCCATAGCCCGCTTGTTCCACCCATGTCTGTGTAGATGGGGTCTACTCCGTCGAAAGTAACGATTGTTCCACTCCAGAAAGTATCCAACGCGCTCTGAAAATCATTAGCAGGAACGCGATCCACAAGCTTAAGATTTATTTCAACATTTTGAGTTCCCCCATTTCGGGAGTCACTTATGCGAAGCCCCCCTGTCTTGTCTCCAGCCATTTGGTCGAAAAG
>QMXC01000084.1 GCA_003661945.1 Candidatus Bathyarchaeota archaeon
CTCTCGAGGCATGTGATCTAACACGTATTGGCTTATGTCCACCTTGGTTCTGTCACTGGAGGAGTTCAAAATTTTACTTCCCCTTGTTTCTAGCCACCGCTTTCAAGTATTTTCTTCTTTTCTTCCACGCTTAATTCGCGATAGCCTTCTTTGCTTATTACTGCCACGTCGAAGCTGTCGCCGCTTGCCGAGTCACGTTTCATAGCTGAGTTTACGGCGCGAACTATTACGGGTAAGGCTTCAGAAACAGACATGTCTTCCTTGAACTTGTCTTCAAGAACTCCGTAAGCGATAGGTGAGCCTGAACCTGTGGCGACGCATTTTTCCTCGGTTAGGCTTCCGAAGGGGTCGAGCATGAACACGTGGGGTCCGGCGTCGTCTACTCCGCCTACGAGAATCTGTGTTAGAAGTGGCGCGTAGCGGGCGGAAAACAGCAGATTGGATATAAGTCTAGCGGCTGCCTTGACGGGCATGGGACGCCCCTGGTTTAGTTTGTATAGCTGAGCATTAGCTTTTAGGATATCCACGGTCCATTGGGCGTCAGCTACAGTTCCGGAAATCGTCATGGCTAGATGGTCGTCGATTTGGTAAATTTTCTTCCCTTTCTTGTGCGCTATGAAAGTTCCCATGGTTACACGTGTGTCTGAGGAGAGGATGACTCCGTCTTTGCATGTTACTCCTATGGTGGTTGTTCCTCGCAGCGCTAACTTGTTAGGTCTTTCGGGTAACATTCGATTCGTTTCTCCTTAAAATCGAAAACACTCGCGTCTCACCGAGTTTCGTGCTGACGAAACAGCATTTACGTATCATAGAGGAGCCATTAATTAGTTTTACGGTAAGATTCATCTGACAAACAGTTCACGCTTACCAGAAGACTTCGCTAAACTTTTGAGTTCAGAAATTCGCCTTTGAACAGTTTCTAAAAGCGCCTTCCGCAGTTCTTCTCCTCTCAAGCCGGATTCGCAGACCTGACGTAGCTTGTCCGCTAGGACATCGTCTCCGATTACTTGACGCACCCAAGTTTCAAAGTCGCTTCTTTGAGCGTGAAACTCGACGGACTGCAGATGTACGGATTTTAGAATCGTGTGGAACTCTTCTAGGCTGAAAGCAATAAACGGCGTGGCTCGAGCGAACTCTCGGAAAAAGACGAAGGCTTTGGCAGCAGGCACCCTTCGCAGTATTCTTTTCGCGGTTAAACGCGGAGTCTCAAACCTTTCTATAACTCTTTTTTCGAAGTCCGAGAGAATTTTTGAGAAGACAACGAAGGCTTCAACCGCGCTGTTGTAGGGATTAAAGTAGCTGTGCACGTCTCCGGGACCAGCGCCTTTGGTGCTCATATAGTATAGGTGGTCGCTGCTTTGGAGACATCGCCATACTCGAATGAGGTTGGGGTCTTCGGTGTCCTTAACGAGTTCGCCGAGTGCTTTTAAAGATTCGTAACACGTTAGCTGCATGGAGTTTCCCAGCCACGCGCTCGTATCACGTTCCAAGTCAGCCCAAGAAATAGTTTCGAAGTCGCCTACGTCTATTTCGCCGACAGGCTGATGCTTCTCCACAACCTCCGTTGGCGTCGCAAAAGATAGGTGGTGCCATTTCAGTATTTCTCCGGGGAGCCACCGTAGAAACTCGTGGATTCCGCTTTCCGGCCAGTGGTGTTCACCGAATGTTTCGTAGTCTACGAAGATTGTTATAGCTTGTCCGGGAGTAGCGGCTACCCAACTTGAGTATTTGTCCGCGGTGAGAGGCCACTCGTTCCACCATCTCGAGGTGAAGCGGAACCCTATGTCGTCGGAAAGCCGGTAGTTTCTCATCAGAACCCGTATGTTGCAGCCTTTGGCTTTATAGACGTAGTTGGGGCTTCGCCACCGAAGTACGCGTTCAACGCTTTCGGTGATTATTGCTTTGAACCCTAAAGCTTCAACGGTTTTCGCGATGGAGTTGTTGTAGATGCATTCCGTGTTCTCAAAAGCTCTAGGCGAATAATGAAATACTTCTCGAATTCGCTTTCTATGCATATTCACCTGCTCTACGAATTCCGTGCGGTCGATTCCGAAAAGGCTGGAAAGCGAATGATAGTAGGTCTGGCTTAGAAACTCCACGCATCCCGTTTCTGCAAGCTGCTTAAAGGATTCAAGAAGGCTGGGCTTCCACCGTTCACACTGTTCGATGAATATGCCGGACAAGCTGTAAGCTACCTTGAACTTTCGGGTTCCACGCTTGTATCGATCGATGTTTTCGAGAATTATCTGGTTAGCTGGAAAATAGCATTTACGACACGTCCGCTCGAAAATCTTCCTGTTCAATTCGTTGTCGAAGTAGACGTCGAAAAGATCTTTCTCGCCGATCCGTTGTCCAGCAAGGAGGCTTGGGTCAAAGTTGCGGTTAAGCCTTAACGGCTGATGAACTTCGAAGATGAAACAAACGTCGGTCATCTAAACGCCTAATCTTCTTTAGAAAATCCTAGCTCCTCTTAACGTTTTCCCATAAGCTTTAAAGGTTTAAACCACAAGCTTATGAAAGGAAAGGAGAGAAACATAGCTTTAAGTGATCATGTTTGACCATGAAACGTCACCGCATGCAGCTTCCCCGCGAAGTGATAGTCGGCGAGGGGACGCTGGACTCGGTAACTGAGGTTTTCGAAAGACTCGGTTTTTCAGAATCCGCCCTCGTTGTGACAGGTCATAAAACCATGGAAGTAGCTGGAAAAACCGTTATCCAAATGCTTGAGGATCGCGGAGTGAAGGTTGACTCCATAATTGTGGATTCCTCTGCCCTACAAGAAGTTCAGATGGTTGAAGCGAAGATACGTGAGGAGAAGCCTCAAGTGGTTTTCGGAATAGGCGGTGGAACGAAAATTGACGTGGCGAAGGTAAGTTCAGCCTACGAGAATGTTCCTTTCATTAGCGTTCCAACAACCGCTTCGCATGATGGAATTGCGAGTCCCGTGGCTTCCTTAAAAGGGTTTAGAAAGCCCTACTCGGTTATGGCTCAAGCTCCGCTTGCGATAATAGCGGATACAGAAATCATAATGAAGGCTCCGAAACGGTTCTCAATCAGCGGATGCGGCGACGTAGTTGCCAAACTCACGGCGGTGAGAGACTGGGAGCTCGCGCATAAGGTTCGAAACGAATACTACGGCGAATACGCTGCAAGCTTGGCTTTGATGAGCGCCCAGCTCATAATGGAAAACGCTGAGCTAATAAAGGAGAACGAGGAAGAAGGCTTACGTGTTTTGCTGGAGGCTTTGATAAGCTGCGGAGTAGCCATGAGCATAGCTGGAAGCAGCCGCCCGTGCAGCGGTTCTGAACACTTGTTTAGCCACGCCTTGGATTTGACAGCGTCAAAGCATGCACTACACGGGGAGCAATGCGGTGTTGGAACCATAATGATGGCGTTTCTTCACGGCATAAACTGGAAAAACGTCAAAAAAACGCTTGAAACCCTAGAGGCTCCGACAACGGCTTCCGACCTAGGCATAACAGTTGAAGAGCTTGTGAGAGCTTTGGTCGAAGCTAAAAAAATCCGTCCGGAACGATACACAATACTGAACGAAGTTAACATGGACGCCCACTTCGCCGAGAAACTCGCGAAAAACACCGGTGTAATAGAATAATGCCGAAGAAAAAACGTCTAGTCACCCTAGTAGGCAAAAAACAGGCTCGAAAAGGATTCAAATTCATTTTCAGCATGCCTTCAGCTCAATGCGAAAACTGCGAATACCGCCAAGTATGCGTGGAAAAACTGGAGCCAGAACGAGTTTACCAAGTTGTACGACTTCGCGAAAACGTTTTTCCATGTCCGCTACATGAAGAAGGTGTACGGGTAGTCGAAGTGGTTGAAGCCGAAGTCTCCGCGGCTATTCCTTCTAAGCTGGCTGTAGAAGGCGCAACCATAGTTTTTAAGATTCCAGAATGCGAAGCGGCTTCATGCGAGAACGCGGCGTTGTGTTACCCTGTTGGGCTTAAAAATGGGGATAAATGCCTCATAGTTAGGGTTGAGAAAAAACTGAGCTGCGCTGAAGGTTTTTCGCTCGTTAAGGCTAGGCTTCGGCGGGTTTCCTCTGATAAGTCTCGATGAACCTTACGGTTTGGATTTCCGGGAAAAACTTTTGTATGTCCATGGCTATTCCGCGTTTTGCCAGCTGGATTCCTTCAATGTAGAAGGCTTCTTCAGGTATTTCCAGCTCTATTAGGGCTTCTTTCATTTTCAGCTTGAACTTCTCTATCTCAACGGGCGGTATTCTCCTATGGACGAGTGCTAAAACCTTTTCTTTCGGGTCTTCAATTTTCTTCTTCACTGTGATTTCGTAGACTAGGGTTTTTCCGGCTAAGGGCGGGTTGAAGTCGAGCTGAACTCTTCCCCCGCCTATTGTTCTCACAGTTGCGGGTTTTCCGTTGAACTCTATTTGCGCCCCAATTTGCGGCGTGATTCCCTTGGCTACGAGCCGCCGTAGCGGAACAAGCCTAACTTTTTCGGGGTCTCGTGGACCAAAGGCTTTTTCCGGTGGAATTTCGATTTCGCTTGTTTTTTCGAGCTCGAGGTTTTGCAGAGCCTCGTCTAGGGCTTTTAGCACCCATCCTTCGCCTACTACCACGAGTTTCGGCTCGTAGATTTCTCCTTCCTTGTAAAGCCTTTCTTTTTTCGCAACTTCTTCAATCGTGGTGTCGAAAATGTCGCCTGTTTCCTTTACTTTAGCGACGTAGTCAATTAGTATGAAGTCGCCCTTTTCGAAAGCCATCAGTTCTCATCTCGAACACCACAACTCTGAATCTAAGCTTTAATCTTTTTCGGTTAAAACTCCAACTTTAACCCTTTTCAAGGCTTTAGCCCCGTGTCCACATCTATCCACAGTTTTTCACCGATGTTTCGATACCCGATTTTCTCGTAAACCCTCAGGGCGGGATAATTATCCGACCTAACGAATAACGCTGCGGATTCAGCGCTGCTCAAAGCATGCTTAGTGATGGCTGAAACAGCATAGGTTGCATAGCCCTTGCCTCTATGTTTTGGATGCGTGTAGACTCCGCCTATCATCCAGACTTGAGGAAGTTGTAAGAAACTAGCTGCGTAAGAAACGAGTTCGTCGTCGTTGACAAAAACTCCGTAAACCGGCATGCTCCGAATCCATTCAGCATATCTTTCTTCGCTATCGGGCACGCGGTCTGCTCTCGTCAAAAGTAACTGTAAAAGCTTCGGTGCATCTTCAACTTTTAATCTTCGAACAAAGGGCGAATCGAAGAATTTTGCTTCGCCCTTTCTTACCAGCATCCATTTTTCAACGTAAACCTTGGCTCGCGGAAAAGCTTTCTTAACCGTTTCTAAGAGATGCGGCTCAGCGTGTATAACCATCGAGGTTTCAGGCGCGTATCCGAGGAGTTTTTCCACGGCTTCAGCTGTTCCTTCGAGAATCACGCTTGGGAAGCGAAGAGCGGTATATGTCAAAATGTAGGCTTTTATGGAGCCTTTATTGTCGAGGGCTACATACATCGTGGTATGCTCGGGTCTATATTGAATATCATAGAAGGCGAAAACATGTCTTATCACGTCTTTTCGTAGGAAATCGAGTACGAACGGTTTATTTTCTTCGTTGACCTCCACTATGCGCATTTCGGGCTGTTTCTCCGCACGGTTATGTTTCTTTCAGCGCTTCGATAAAGCTGTTGATTTCCTCCGTGGTGTTGTAGAAGTGTGGTGAAACCCTTATTCCATGAGAACGCGCGGAGACTACGAAGTTTTTCTCGGAAAGCTTTTCGACACGTTCGGATGCACGGTCAATTTTGAAGTTTACTATGCCCGACCTGTGTTCGCGTTCCTC
>QMXC01000085.1 GCA_003661945.1 Candidatus Bathyarchaeota archaeon
ATTTCGATGCCGAAGGTTCTCTCAGAAGGAGAACCTAGAATCGATGGGATTACAAAGGAACTCATGGTCCATATGAAGGAAAACATGGCTCCAGTGATTATTCCCGGCATAGAAAGCGGAAGAGTAACTTCAACGAATGTTCGTAGTTTTCCGGCTCCGAGGTCTTTAGCCGCTTCTTCTATCGCGGGGTCAATACTGTCGAGAACGCTTACTAATGTTAATACAATGTAAGGCAAGCAAACGTACACCAGCCCTACAACCACGGATGCAACATTGTATCCTAGAGGTTGAGGTTCACTTATCAAGCCTAGCGCCAGCAGTATGCTGTTGATAAGACCGTATCTTCCGAAAATTAGAAGCCAACCGAAAGCGAGAACAACAAGGTTAATCCATATTGGGAAGATGGTAATTACCATCAACACGAACCTTTTGAGTCCTGAAGAACGGGATATCACGTAAGCCATTATATAGGCCAAGATTAATGTTATTAGAACAACAGGCACCGAAAGTTGCAAGGTAAATAAGAGCAAGCCATGATGATAAGAGTTAGTGAAAAAGCGCGCGTAATTTTCGAATGTAAAACCTTCGATATAGCATGCGAGAGGACGTCCTATATTAAAACTCATTCTAACCAGCATGAAAAACGGGACAGCAAAAAACACTAATAGAAGAATTAGGCTGGGCAGATAGAGAAAAAAGTGGGAGTATTTGTAGATTATGCTCCTCCGAGTATTTCCGTGTTCCACCGTTCTTCGAACTCCGTCCAGTGTTCTAACAGATAGCCCCAGTCGAAGAACACGAGTTTGCTCATTTCCTCGTTGTTAGATGGATTGAAGTACTGTTCATCTGGAACTTTAGAGAAGTTGCCGGTTACGAAGTTACCCGACAAGGTGACGTGCCGACTTTGACTTATCGGGCTTAAAGCGAAGTTTATGAACGCTTCTGCGAGTTCTTTAACTTTTGTTCCGTTGACTATGCAGAGGGAACCAAGCCAAGCAAGGGTTCCTTCCTCTGGAATGAGTATTTCTAGGGGTTCCCCTTGGTTTTTAATTGCGTCCCAAGCGCCGCCCGTATAGTAGATTGCGACAGCCACTTCCTTGTTTAACAGATATTGTAGGGCTTCTGCTCCCGACGTGTACCATTTGCCCACATGGTCTTTAAATTCAGCCATCTTGTTAAAAACCGCGTCGATATCCGTGTAGACTTCGCCCGCGCCTTCCTCTTCGTCAAGTAGAAAGGCACCTACGTAGATTCCATAGTACCATGTTTCATCCATAGCTATCAAGCCATCGTATTCTGGGCGTTCGAGATCTTTCCACGAGGTTATTTCTGGAAGACCCATATCTTCAATCATTTCTCTGTTAATTATGATTGTGTATAAGCCGCCGTCAAAGGGAATTCCCAGCTTTGTCTTCCACTCGTCTCGCTGCGCCTTAAGGCATTCGTAAACGTATTGTGCATTAGGAACATTAGATAGGTTTATTGGAATTAGCTTGCCCAGGTCTTTGGCAGCGAGGTAGTTGTATCCGTCAGCGTTGAACACGTCCCATGGAGGCTGGTCTGGAGGCGCAGCTTCAAGCTGAGATATGAATTCTGCCCATCCCGGAACAAGTTCAATTGTTGCGCCTGTTAATTCTTCGAATGGCTCGCATACGGCTTTACGGAAGTTTTCTTCGTATGGTCCGCTCCAACATGTTACTCTTAAGGTCATTCCTTTAAACTTGTTGCGTAGATATTCATGCTCAGGCAGCATCGTGTACTCTGTTTTCGTGACTTCTCTGGGAAACACATAGTAGACGGAGGCGCCGCCGATTATTAATCCGAGAACGAGAGCGACCACGATTTTTATAATTTCGCCTTTAGTCACTTGATCCTCCTCCCTTCAAACAGTTCTCTCAACGCGTTTTAAAATACGATAACACATATAAGCGTTTTCGTATTCCTTTCAGCTAGCGCTGAATTTTTACATTTTTATGTAAAAGATTATGAATAAAATTGAAATATATGCGACGAATACACTAAGTAGGAGCGATACGTTTGTCATAGAGGCAGAGCGGTTATGAAATCATCGCATCTCGAAAAATTTGAAGTTGTAATTAGCGACAGTTCCTTCGAAGACGATAAAGTAGAAAAGGAAGTTCTAAAACAAATAGATGCCAAAGTAAAGTTTTTCCAGTGCCGAAGCGAGGAGGAAATAGCTACAGTTGCTAGGGAAGCCGACGCTTTGCTCAACGACCATCTTCCTCTCAGTGGAAAAACTTTGTCAAGTCTTAATAAAGTGCGAATCATCGTTCGCTGCGCAATAGGCTACGACAATATAGACTTGGAAAAAGCCACTGAAAAACGGATAATCGTGTGCAACGTGCCAGACTACTGCATAAACGAGGTGGCAGACCACACGCTAAGTTTGATTCTCGCATTAGCTAGAAAGATTCCGTGGATAAACGCTGCTACAAAAGCCGGAGAATGGAATTGGAGAAGGTTTGCACCTATGTATAGGCTTGAGGGAAAAACTGCGGGCATCATCGGTTTCGGTAGAATAGGGCGAGAGGTTGCGAAAAGGCTGAAAGCCTTCGGGTTGCGAGTCATTGCTTTTGACCCATATCTGCCTCGGGAGGTTTTTGAGAGTATTGGAGCGGTGCAGGTTGGGTTAGAGGAACTGCTCAGCGAAGCCGATATAATATCGGTTCATTGTCCTCTTACAAGGGAAACATATCATTTGATAGACCGTGAGAAGTTTAGGTTAATGAAGAAGACAGCGATTTTCGTTAATGTGGCTCGAGGCGCGATAGTGGATGAGAAGGCACTTTATCAAGCTTTAAAAAAGAAACAAATTCAAGCCGCAGGGCTGGACGTTTTCGAAACCGAACCGTTGGAGAAGGATAATCCGCTGTTGGAACTAGACAACATTGTCCTTACTCCTCACATTGCGTGGTATAGCGAAGAAGCAGAAATAGCTGTCCGCAAATCCGCGGCAGAAGAAGTTGTAAGGTTCTTTTCTGGAGTTAAACCGAAAAACGTAGTTAACCCCCAAGTATTGAAATATTATCCGGAATTGAAAGAAGCATAAAAAGAGGGTGTGGGTTTAGCCTCCGCCTAGCATTTGCATTATTCGGATTTCGTCTTTGTCGGTTACTATGGAGTCCAAGGTTGCTGGGGCGTCGTTTATTAGGATTATTAAGCGTTGGGTTTCCACTTTTTCTGGGAACTTGAGGAGCCGCGTTAACCGTGTTGGTTTTCTGATTTTTATGGTTTTTTCTCTGTAGCCGAGGATTTCAGCTGCGTAGCCGATGGGCTTTATTTTCGCCATGCCGGTTTTCACGGAGTCAACGTTACATACTGGGAAAGTTGCTGTGCTACTTCGGTTAAGCCTAGTTTTTCCAGTGTTGTTTTCGTTGGGATTCCCCTGTTGTCCCATCCACGTTTGGAGTAGTACATGTCCAGTAGCGTGTCGAATTTTGTTTTGTCGAGCACTGCGCCTTTGTATGGTCCCTTTGTTATTGGTTCTTCGAACCATCTCGCTGGCGGGTAGTCCATTTGTCGGCTCCAGTTTTGGGCGTATTCGCGTACCCAGAAGGCTCTTATGAGGGCGTATATTCTGTCAGCCAGCGTGTATAGCATGTAGTCGAGGGAGACTTCCATTCCGGACGCCGCTTTTAGTAAGCGGGGATACCATTCGAGTTCGAAGCCTAGTTCTATCCATGGAAGCCGGCATGTTACGAGTGATTCGAACATTCCGCCGCGTATTCTTTGGAACTCGATTACCTTATCTACCTTGGCTTCCGTGTAGCCAGCGCGGTCGGTTTTTATTTCCCAAGCAATGACCCATGCCTCCTTGTGGTGAGCGCCTATCGAAGAAGTTGCAAACGTCAGTGCCATTCCCGGAACCATGTGGCAGTCGTACGCCGAGATTTCAAGTCCCTTGACATGCATTGCCCAACGGTGGGAGTCCCCGCCTATCTTCTGGCTTGCGGCTTTCACTCCTTCGGCTAGCAAGCTGCCGAGTTCCCCTCGGCGGTAAGCAATGTCTTGGGTTAACGTTTTGGCTTTTTCATAGTCGCCCCATTCTATTCCGTCTTTGATTAGACCTTTTTCTGTTGCTTCCATAGCGAAGCCTATGCAGCTGCCTAGGGAGATTGTGTCTATTCCAAGCTCGTCTGCCATACGGTTTAGAACTGAGACTTTTCCGAGGTGTCCAAGCCCTATGTTGGAGCCAAGCATGGCGACGTTTTCGTAGTCAAGCTCGGATTCTCTTCCTTCGGAGTCGAGAACCACGTTGCCGCACATCATGTTGCAGTAGGGGCAGCCTCTACGTTTGACTTTCATGGCTTCTAACGCGTATCCGTCGATTAGACGGTGAAGTTCGAAAACGCCTTCCCGGAAGTTGTAGGTGGGCAGCACGCTGTTCTCGTTGCACCATTCAATCGTAGCCATCGTGCCTTGCCTAATCCAGAAACCGTAATAGTCACGGGATTTTATGTCCTCATAAGCCTCGTTTACCAGCCGTTTATACCCTTCAGCGTCCGCTAGAGGAATGTCTTTTGTCCCTTTGAAAACCACGGCTTTAAGCTTTTTTGAACCCATAACGGCGCCCATTCCAGGTCTTCCGCCGGCTCTGCCTTCCTGCGAAATCACGGTTGCGTATTTAACCATGTTTTCGCCGCTTGGACCGATTGTTAGTACTCCGACGTCTTTTCCGTGGGCTTCTTTGAGCCTTTTCTCGGTTTCGAACGTGGTTTCACCCCATATGCCGTCGGCGCTTAAGAGGTATCCTTGCTCGTTTTCTACATAGAGGTAAACCGGCTTCTCGGCTTTTCCCTCTATTACAACAGCGTCTATTCCGGCTCTTCGCATTTGAACAGCAGCTATGGTTCCAATGTTTCCGTCGCCGTATCCGCCAGTAAGCGGGCTTTTCGCCGCTATCACCAGCTTGCCTAGGCTTGGTCCCGGAAGCCCGGTTAGTGGGCCAGCCGCGATTACTAGCTTGTTTTCCGGTCCCAGAGGGTCTGTGCCTTTTGGTAGTTCTTCCCATAGGATTTTTGTGGCGAATCCTCTTCCGCCTATGTAGGTTGTTGCGAAGCCCGCATCGTATGTTTGAACCGTATGCTTTTTGTTTGTGAGGTCTACCCGGAGTATTTTTCCGTTCCAGCCATACAAGGTTATCACTCTCTCCGCTATTGTTCATGTGTTCTGGCTTTTTACTTTTTCGAGGGAAAACCGTTGGAATAGTTTGGAAACAGGATAGAAAGAGGGGATGTTAGGTTAAGAGGAAGCCGTACTTAATCGGGTCGTTAGGTTCTATTATACATTGTTCTATTCCTATAATGTACGCGTAGGCGGATAGTTCTGGAATTACGCCTTTGTATTCGCCGATTTGAACCTCTTGTGCTGGTTTTCCAATCATGACGAGCTCTGGGTTCACCAAGCTTTCGACGATTATGTCTTGGTTTAGCCCAAGCTTGTTTTTGGCGTATAAAGTTGCGAGTTTCGCGCTTACCGAAGTTCCGGCTGGAGAAACACATATGGTGTTTGCGTAGACGTTTGCGTGTTTAGCGTGATGCGAAGGGTTCTCCGGCGGAGCCGAGAAGGTTACAAGTTCAATTTCCTTTGCTTCCGGGTTTTCTGGATGTTTCACTTTTATTTGGCTGTTTAAGGCTTCGAGGATTTTCATGCCTACTTCTACAAGTTTTTTAGCGTTTTCCGGCGCTACTTGAACTCCCGCTTGAGCTGGGTCTACGAAGCCGTAGTATAG